>DATMKB010000262.1:0-5429 GCA_035553635.1 Mycobacteriales bacterium | reverse complement strand
GCGGTGGGCGGCGCCCGACGTCGTGCTCATCGCCGGCGGCAAGAGCAACCTGACCTACCGGGTCGACAGCCCGGCCGGGTCGGTGGTGCTGCGGCGGCCGCCGCTGGGGCACGTGCTGCCCACGGCGCACGACATGGTGCGGGAGCACACGGTGCTCACGGCCCTCGGCCCCACGGCCGTGCCGGTGCCGCGCACCCTGCACCTGTGCACCGACGCCGAGCTGCTCGGCCAGCCGTTCTACGTCATGGAGCACGTCGCCGGGCACGTCTGCCGGCAGGACCTCCCGTCCGGGTACGCCGACGCCCCCGAGCAGCGCCGCGCGGTCGGCGACGGCCTCGTCGACGTCCTCGCCACCCTGCACGAGGTCGACCCGGCGGAGGTGGGGCTGGGCGGGTTCGGCCGCCCCGGCGGCTACCTCGAGCGCCAGGTGCGCCGCTGGCTGAAGCAGTGGGACGCCACCCGGCTCGAGGGCTACGAGGCGCTCGACGCGCTCGGGGCCGACCTCGCCGCGCAGCTGCCCGCGACGCAGCGCTCGGCCGTGGTCCACGGCGACTACCGGCTCGACAACACGATGCTCGACCCGGAGCAGCCCGGGCGCATCGCCGCGGTGCTCGACTGGGAGATGTCGACGCTCGGCGACCCGCTCGCCGACCTCGGCATCCTGCTCGGCTACTGGTCGCAGTCCGACGACAGCGGTGCCCGTTCCGAGGCCACCGTGGTGCCGGCCGCCACCGTGCTGCCGGGCTTCCCCACCCGCGCCCAGGTGGCCGAGCGCTACGCCGCCCGCACCGGCCTCGACCTGGCGCCGCTGCCCTGGTACGTCAGCTTCGCGGCGTTCAAGCTCGCCGTCGTGTGCGCCGGCATCGTGGCGCGCGTGAAGGGCGGCGCGATGGTGGGGCCGGGCTTCGACGGCATCGAGGAGCGCATCGCCCCGCTCGTCGAGGTCGGCCGCGCGGCCCTCAGCGACGACGCGCTGTAGCCCGCCGCACCTGCAGCGCCCACAGCACGAGCGGCACCTGCAGCGGCAGCCGGGCCAGCGCCACCCACCGCGGCACGTCGCCCGGCTCGAACGCCTGGTACACGTTCGCCGGGAAGACGGCGACGAGGAGCACCGCCGCGGCCGTCGCGCCGGCCCGGCGCGTGCGCGGCACGGCGACGGCCGCCGCCACGGCCAGCTCGGCGACGCCGCTCGCGTACGTCCACGGCCGCGGCGGGCCGAGGAACGGCGGCACGATGCGGTCGAAGAACCCCGGCACCGCGAAGTGCAGGACCCCGGCGCCGCCGAGCAGGCCGGCGAGCAGGTAGGGCGAGGCGGCGCGCAGGCGGGGCACGTGCGCAGCCTGCCAGCGGGTACGCCAGTGGTCATGCCGAACGAGACCTTCCCGCCCGCCCGCAGCGCCCTGAACCTCCGGCTCGTGCTCGCCTCCGGCGGCGCGCTGCTGTGCCTGTTCCTCGGCCTGCTCGTGCTCGGGACGGCGCTGCCCGGCGGCACGGTCGCGGCGGTGCTGCTCTTCGTCCTCGCCGCCGCGGGTCTGGTGGACGCCGTCGTGCTCCTGCGCCGGCGGGCCGACCGCGCCGCGGCGCACCGGGGCGCCGACCACCGCCACGACTCGCTGTTCGAGTAGCAGACTGCGGGCGTGCCGCTGCCCGTGACGCCGCCCGTCAAGCCGATGCTCGCCACCTCCGTCCCGGAGGTGCCCGACGGCCCCGGCTACCTCTACGAGCCGAAGTGGGACGGCTTCCGCTGCATCGTCTTCCGCGACGGCGACGACGTCGAGCTCGGCAGCCGCAACGAGAAGCCGCTGACGCGCTACTTCCCCGAGGTCGTCGAGGCGGTGAAGCAGCACCTGCCCGAGCGGTGCGTGGTCGACGGCGAGATCGTCGTCGCCGGCGGGTCGGGGCTCGACTTCGAGGCGCTGCTGCAGCGCATCCACCCCGCCGCGTCGCGGGTGACGATGCTGTCGCAGGCGACGCCGGCGTCCTTCGTCGCCTTCGACCTGCTGGCCCTCGGCGACGAGAGCCTGCTCGACGTCCCGCAGGGCGAGCGCCGCGCCCGTCTGGAGCAGGCGCTCGCCGACGCCGGCCCGCCGGTGCACCTCACCCCCGCCACCGACGACGCGGCGCTGGCCCGCGAGTGGTTCACGCTCTTCGAGGGCGCGGGTCTCGACGGCGTCGTCGCCAAGCCGGTCGACGCGCCGTACACCCCCGACAAGCGGGTGATGAAGAAGGTCAAGCACGCCCGCACGGCGGACTGCGTCGTCGGCGGCTTCCGCTGGCACAAGAGCGGACCGGTGGTCGGCTCGCTCGTCCTCGGCCTCTACGACGACGCGGGCAGCCTCCAGCACGTCGGCGTCGCCGCGTCGTTCCCCATGAGGCGGCGGGAGGAGCTCGTGGCCGAGCTCGAGCCGTACCGCCTGGGCGACGGCGAGGAGCACCCGTGGCTGGGCGAGCTGCCGTCCGAGCGGGCGCCCACCTCGAGCGCCGGCAGCCGGTGGAACCGCGACAAGGACCTGTCGTTCGTGCCGCTGCGGCCCGAGCTCGTCGTCGAGGTGGCGTACGACCACATGGAGGGGCCGCGGTTCCGGCACACCGCGCAGTTCCGCCACTTCCGGCCCGACCGGGACGCCCGCTCCTGCACCTACGCGCAGCTCGAGCGCCCGGTCCGCTTCGACCTGGGGAGCGTGCTCACGTGAAGCTGCTGCTGCGCCTGCTGCTCGTGATGGGCGCGTTCTACGCCGTCGGCGTGCTCGTGCCGGGCGTCTCGCTGTCGGGCGACCCCGTCGACCTGCTCGTCATCGCGCTGGTGTTCGGCGTGCTGAACCTGCTCGTGAAGCCGGTGCTGACGCTGCTGTCCATGCCGTTCGTGCTGCTGACGCTCGGGCTGTTCCTGCTCGTCGTCAACGCCGCGGTGCTCGGGCTCACCGCCGCGCTGACCAGCCGGCTGGACGTCGACGGCGTCGGCGCCGCGGTGGTGGGTGCGCTCGTCATCTCCGTGGTGACGTTCGTGGGCGAGAGGGCGCTGGGGCTCAAGGACTGAGCCCCTGCGATCATCCGGACCCGTGAGCACCGCCCAGGGCAGCACCCCTCTCGAGCGCCTCGTCGACCTGCTGGACCTCGAGCGCATCGAGGTCGACATCTTCCGCGGCAAGCAGCCGGAGGAGTCGCTGCAGCGCGTCTTCGGCGGGCAGGTGGCCGGGCAGGCGCTCGTCGCCGCCGGCCGCACCGTGCCGGACGACCGGCCCGTGCACTCGCTGCACGCGTACTTCCTGCGGCCGGGCGACCCCGGCGTGCCGATCGTCTACGAGGTCGACCGCATCCGCGACGGCCGCAGCTTCACCACGCGCCGCGTCGTCGCGATCCAGCACGGCAAGGCGATCTTCAACCTGCAGGCGTCGTTCCAGCTCGTCGAGGAGGGCATCGAGCACGCCGTCGCCATGCCGGAGGTGCCCGACCCCGAGGGGCTCACCACGCTGCAGGAGCGCATGGCGCCTTACGCCGACGAGCTCGGCGGCTGGTACACCCGCCCCCGGCCCATCGACATCCGCTACGTCGGCGACCCGCCGCGCGTCGCGAAGGACAGCGGCTACCGCAAGCCGTCGTCGCAGGTGTGGATGCGGGCCGACGGCCGGCTCCCCGACGACCCGCTGCTGCACGTGTGCGCGGTGACCTTCGCCAGCGACATGACGCTGCTCGACTCGACGCTGCTCAACCACGGCCTGGCCTGGGGCACCGGCGACGTGCTCGGCGCGTCGCTCGACCACGCGATGTGGTTCCACCGGCCGTTCCGCGCCGACGAGTGGTGGCTGTACGACCAGGAGTCGCCGTGGACCGGCGCGGCGCGCGGCCTCGCGCGCGGCTCGATCTACACGCGCGACGGGCAGCTCGCCGTCAGCGTCGTGCAGGAGGGCATGCTGCGCCGGCTGTGAGTGCTGGCGCCGCCAGGGGGTAGTCCGGCCGCGTCCCGCTCCCCCTGACCCCTGGAGTCCCCATGCTCGCTCGCAAGCTGCAGTCCCTCGGTGTGACCAGCGACCTCATGCACGTGGCCGCGCTCGGCTCGATCGCCGCCAGCATCCTCACCTGGCGGGCCGCCAAGAGCAGCGGCGACGCCGCGCACGCCGAGCGCTTCGGCATCTTCGTCGGCCTGTGGGCGCCGACGTTCTTCGCGCTCGCCGACGCGCTCGCCACCGTGGAGACCGCCGACCGCCGCTGACCGGGCCCCCGCGCCGCTGATCTTCGACCCGTTGCGACCCCGCACGAGGGGCGCCCTCGCAAGGGGTCGAAGATCAGCGCGCAACGGGTCGAAGACCACCGCACGGTCACGGACGCGACGCGACGCGGCCCGGTCGCCGGCAGCGGGCGCGCGCCCTGCGGCGTCCGCGCCAGGCCGCGACGCCGCGCCGGAGGTCGGCGGCGACCACCAGCCCGATCGCCGCGCCGCCGGTGTTGGCGAGGACGTCGACGAGGGTCGCCACGCGCTGCGGCAGCAGCAGGTACTGCAGCACCTCGATGCCCAGGCTCAGCAGGGCGGCGACGGCGAGCAGCACCGACAGCGGCAGCCGAGGGGCGGCGAAGGCCAGCAGCAGGCCGAGCGGCACCAGCAGCAGCACGTTGGCCAGCACCTCGAGCTCGACCACCGAGACCTCGACGCGCCCGGCCGTCAGCCGGTCGGCGAGCGCGTCGACCGCGCGCCGGAAGTCCCGGGCGCCCGCGTCCGGCCGCGCCGGCGTCAGGGTGAGGACGGCCGGCACGAGCAGGTACAGCCCGATGCCGACCCTGGCGGGGACGGTGCCCGGAGAGCGCCCGCTCACAGCTCGCTGCGGCGCGGGCGCCGAGGGCGCGGCGGCGTGCGCTCGCGGTCCGCGTCGGCGAGCGCGCGCTGGCGGGCGTCGCGCTCGGCGCGCTTGGCGGCAGCCGGCCCGGCCACCGACGGACGGCTGCGCAGCGGCTCGCCCTCCTGCTTGGCGAACTGCGGCGGGAACGGCGCCTCGCCCTCGCCCTGCCGCTCGTAGAGCTCGAGCAGCGGCGTCAGGTCGTGCGCGACGTCGTCGATCGCGGCGTGCACGTCGCCGCGCTCGGCGAAGCGGTCCCGCACCGTCCAGATGTCGAAGTCCTCGACCTCGGCGTCGGGCACCTCGTCCCAGGTGAGCGGCGCGCTCACCGTGGCGGTCGGCCGGGCGCGCACGCTGTAGGCGCTCGCGATGGTCTGGTCGCGCGCCATGCGGTTGTAGTCGAGGAACACCCGCTCGCCGCGCTCCTCCTTCCACCACTTCGCGGTGCACAGGTCCGGTCGCCGGCGCTCCATCTCGCGCGCGACGGCGACCGCGGCGTGCCGCACCTCGGTGAACGACCAGTCGGGGCGGATGCGCACGTAGACGTGGATGCCCTTGCTGCCGCTCGTCTTGGGGAACGACGCCCAGCCGAGCTCGTCG
>DATMKB010000261.1:0-9913 GCA_035553635.1 Mycobacteriales bacterium | reverse complement strand
CCTACCTCGTGGCGCGCGGCGCGTTCGACCGGCGGCTCGCCTCGCTCGCCGTCGGGCTGCTCGTCGCGGTCGTCTACGGCACGACGCTGCTCCTCGGGCTCGTCCCGCGGCCCGGCGTCTCCTGGCACGGGCACCTGTTCGGCGCCGTCGGCGGGCTGGTGGCGGCCCGCCTGCTCGCTCAGCGCCGCGAGCGCCGCGAGCGCCGGTAGCGCCGCACGAGCACCCAGGCGAGGGCCGCTCCGAGGCCGCCCAGCACCGCCGCGCTGAGCAGGTCGCTGTACTCGCCCACCGTCGTCCACCGCTGGCCGAGCTGGTAGCCGAGCACCACCAGCACCGCGTTCCACACGCCGCTGCCCAGCGTCGTGTACAGCGTGAAGCGGGCGAGCGGCATGCGCGCCACGCCCGCCGGGATGCTCACCAGGCTGCGCACGCCCGGCACGCACCGGCCGACGAGCACCGCCGTGCCGCCGTGCCGGCCGAACCAGTCCTGCGCGTGCTCGAGGTCCTCCCGGCCGGTGAGCGGGATGCGGTCGAGGGCGTGCGCGAGGCGCTCCGCGCCGACCTTCGCCCCGAGCCCGTACAGCAGCAGCGCCCCGAGCACCGAGCCGAGCGTCGCGGCGACGAGCACCGCCACCACCGACATCCGGCCCTGGCCGGCCAGGAAGCCCGACAGCGGCAGGACCACCTCGCTGGGGATGGGCGGGAAGAGGTTCTCGCCCAGGACGAGGACGAAGACGCCGACCGGCCCGAGCGCCGCCACGACGTCGGCGACGAACCCGGCGAGGCCGGTGAGGTCCTGGCTGGAGGACTGCGCGAGCGGGAGCACGTCCCCAGCCTGCCCGCCCTCACCGCGACGGACTCGGGAGGAGGGTCCTGAGCCGTTCGGCGGCCGCTGCCCCGTCGGCCGCCTGCGCCGCCTCCCACGCCGCCTGCCGGGCCCAGCCGAAGTCGGCCGCCGTGCGGCGCCGGTGGCAGTTGGCGCACCGGACGTCGCACCGGTCGATCTCCTCGAGCACGCGCTGCCAGCTGCCGGTCTCCCCGACCAGCCGGCCGACGGCGACCCGCTTGGTCGCCGGGTCGCGGTGGTCGAGGTCGAGCACGCGGACGTCGTCGAGCCCGCAGTCGACGCACGGGTGCTCGGCCAGGTACTGCAGCAGCAGGACCCGGTTCCGCTCGCGGACCAGGGCGTTGCGCGCGGCGACGTTGCGCTTGTGGGCCTCGCGGTTGCGCGCGTACCACGCGGCGCTGCAGGACCGGCAGCGCGACTGCAGCCCGTCGGGCGCCGCGCGGCGGACGTTGAAGGACGTGAGCGGGAGCTCCTCGTGGCAGGTGCAGCAGCGCTTCGTCGGCATGCCGCACGGTCCCGCCCGGGTCCGACAGGAGCGGGGCCGCGTCCACAGGTGTTGCAGGATGACGTGCGGGCCGTTAGCTCAACGGCAGAGCAGGAGCCTTTTAAGCTTCGGGTTGTCCGTTCGAATCGGACACGGCCCACTACTCGTACGGCTGCGCGGGCGCCTCGACGGCCCGCACCGACGACGCCTCGAACGGCACCACGCGGTCGCGCCCCTCGCCGGTCGCCGGCCGCGCCCGGCCGACCACCTCGACCCAGCTGTCGGTGGGCGGGGCTGCCTGGCCCAGCACGCGGGCCCGCACCGCCCGGCCGTCGGCGGCGCAGCAGCTCATCGACACGCGCGCCACCGACCACCCGTCGTCCTCCGGCAGCACGAAGCCGGTGAGCCGCAGCGGGACGCCGGCCAGGCTGTCGGGCGCGTAGACGGCGCGCGTGACGTAGTCGGTCATCGACAGGTCGACGGCGCCGTCGCGCGCCGGCGGCAGGGGCGGCAGCGCGGTCGCCGGGGCCTCGATGCTGGCCTGCGTGCCGTTCGCCGCGGCGTAGGCGCCGAGCGGCGGCGGGCTCACGGTGGTGAGGACCAGCAGCGGCAGCACGAGCAGCCAGGCGGTGCGGGGCATGCCACCGTGATCGTGACCGGCGTGCCCGTGGCCGGCGTGGTCGGACGGCGAGGGCTGCACCGGCACCGCCACCGCGGCCGGCCGGCGGCGGTGGGTGCGCACCAGCGAGGCGAGCGCCACGGCCGTCAGCACGGCACCGGCGACGACGAGCGGCACCTGCATCGCCGGCTTGACGTAGCGCAGGTGCAGGTCGGTGATGCCGACCTGCAGCACCATCACGCCGACGAAGAGCAGGAGCGTGTCCTGCGCCTCCCTGTTCACGGCCGGCTCACAGCAGCCACCACGACACGAGCACGCTCCCGCTGACGGCGACGACGAGCGTCGTCGGCGCGAACCGCACCGCGAAGGACCGGCCGAAGGTGCCGGCCTGCAGCGCCACGAGCTTGATGTCGACCATCGGCCCCACGACCATGAAGGTCAGCAGCGCCGCCATGGGGAACTCCGGCAGGCTCGCTGCGACGAAGGCGTCGGCCTCGGAGCAGATCGACAGCACGACGGCCAGCAGCGCCAGGGTGAGCACCGCCAGGACGAGGTTGTCGGCCACCGCCTCGTAGATGCCGCGCGGCACGAGCACGTTCAGCGTCGCGGCGAGCAGGCCGCCGAGGACGAGGAACCCGCCGGCGTGCAGGAAGTCGTGCCGCACGGTGTCGACGAACGACGGCCAGCGCGACCCCTCGGTGACCACGGGCCGGTGCGGGATGCGCAGCCAGCGGTCGCTGCCGAAGCGCGCCCACAGCAGACCCATGACCACCGCGACGCCCAGGGAGGCCACGAACCGCGCGAGCACCACCTCCGGCCGGCCCGGGAAGGCCACCGCGGTGGCCACCAGCACGACGGGGTTGATGGCGGGGGCGGACAGCAGGAACGTGAAGGCCGCGGCGGGCGGCACGCCGCGCGAGACGAGGCCCCCCGCCACCGGCACGGACCCGCACTCGCACCCCGGCAGCAGCAGCCCGGCGCTGCCCGCCACGGGCACGGCCAGCGCCGGGTTGCGCGGCAGCACCCGGGTGAACACGCTCGGCGGCACGAAGGCGGTGATGGCGCCGCTGACGAGCACGCCCAGCACGAGGAACGGCAGGGCCTGCACGGCGATCGAGACGAAGATCGTCGCCCACGTCTGCAGCGCCGGGTCGTCGACGAGCCCTGCCAGCACCGGGCGCAGCAGGAAGGCCGCGAGGACGACGACGAAGAGCAGCTCGGACGCGGTCGGCCCGCGCCGGCGGCGCTCACGGGGGGCCGGCGGCTCGGCGCGCAGCACCGCACCGGCGCCCGCCGGGGATGCGGTCGACACGCGGGCAGTGTCCCACGCCGAGCGCGCTCGCGCGGCCCTGTGGACGCCGTCGTCCGGACCGTCGGAGGGCAGGTGCGACCATCGGTCCCCATGCACAGCGCACCCGGCACGCCCGACGAGCCGCCCCTCGAGGAGCTCGTCGCGCACGCGCACGTCCACGGCGGGGGCGGCCGGCACGCGCGCCCGAGCGCCGGCACGCCGGAGGCGGCGGCCCGCCGCCGGCTGCACCGCGTGCTCGCGGCGCTGCTCGTGCCCCTGCTGCTGCTCGCCCTGGCGGGGGTCGTCCTGCTGCGCCCGTCGGGCACCACGCAGGACCTGCCGTCGGGCCTCGGCCCGGCCACCGGCCTGGTGCGGGCGGAGATCGTCAGCCGGCAGACCGTCCCCTGCCCCGACCGGGCGGTCGCGCCGGAGGACGAGCTCGTCCCGATCCTGCCCGCGCCGGAGGACCCGGTGCGGGCCGAGAGCGAGTGCGTCTCGGCCGAGCTGCGCGTGCTCGACGGCCCGACGGAGGGCGCGCGCTTCGTCCTCGACGTCCTGTCGACGCCGCTGCAGCCCTTCCCCGAGGACGGCCGGGTCGTCCTGTCCTACGACCCCGGCGCCGAGGCGGGTCAGCAGTACGCCTTCGCCGACGTCGAGCGCAGCCGCCCGCTGGTCGTGCTGGCGCTGATGTTCGCCGTGGCGGTGGTGGTGCTCGGCCGCTGGACGGGCGTGCGGGCGCTGTTCGGGCTCGGCCTGTCCCTGGTGGTGGTCGTCGGCTTCGTGCTGCCGGCGCTGCTCGACGGGCGCAACGCGCTGCTCGTGGCGCTCGCCGGCTCGGCGGTCGTCATGTTCCTCGTGCTGTACCTGGCGCACGGCGTGACGGTGCAGACCTCGATCGCCGTCCTCGGCACGCTGGGCAGCCTCACGCTCACGGTCCTGCTCGCCCAGCTGTTCGTCGGGCTGACCTCGCTCACCGGCCTCGGGTCGGACGAGACCTCGCTGCTGTCGGCCACCGTCGGGGGCATCGACCTGCAGGGCCTGCTGCTCGCCGGCATCGTCATCGGGTCGCTCGGCGTGCTCGACGACGTGACGGTGACGCAGTCCAGCGCCGTGTGGGAGCTGCACCTGGCCCGCCCCACCGCCACGGCCGGCGAGCTGTACCGCGCGGGGCTGCGCATCGGCCGCGACCACATCGCCGCCACCGTCAACACGCTCGTGCTGGCCTACGTCGGGGCGGCGCTGCCCCTGCTGGTGGTCTACGAGCTGGCGGGCAGCGGCCTGCGCGACGTGCTCACCGCGGAGATCGTCGCGGCGGAGGTCGTGCGCACGCTCGTCGGCAGCCTGGGGCTGGTGGCGGCCGTCCCCCTGACCACCGGGCTCGCCGCGCTCACCGTGCGCACCGAGCGGGCCCCCGCGCTGCAGGAGGCGGCCGGATGAGCCTGGTCGACCTGCCGGCCCCCTGGGGACGCCCTCCACCTAGACGCCTCCGGCAGGCGCTGCAGGCGTGAGCACGCCGCTCCCGGGCAGGCAGGAGGCACCCGACCCCACCCGGAGGACGCCGTGAGCCCCACCCGCCGCCTGGCCCGACCGCTGCTCGCCGCCACGTTCGTGGCCGAGGGCGTCGACTCCCTGCGCAACCCCGCCCCGCACGTCGCGATGGCGGAGGAGGCCGGCCTGACCGGCGCGGAGCGGCTGGTGCAGGTCAACGGCGCCACCCGCGTCGGGGCGGGGCTCCTGCTCGCCACGAACCGGCTGCCGCGGCTGTCGGCCCTGGCCCTCGCCGCGTCCGTCGTGCCGACGACGGCGGTCCGCAACGCGTTCTGGGCCGAGACCGACGAGGCCGCCCGGGCCGAGAAGCGGCAGGGGCTGGTGCGCGACCTGTCGCTGCTCGGCGGCCTGCTCGTCGCGGCGGCCGACACCGGCGGCCGCGAGTCCGTGCCGCACGCGGCCGCGCGGCTGTCCCGCCGGGCGCGGCGCAGGGCCGCCAAGCGCGCGGCCCGGGCCCACAAGAGCGCCTCGCACGCCGTGCACGCGGCGGCGGACGTGCTCCCCGGCTGAGCCCCCCGGACGCCACGAGGCCCCGCCCTGCAGCTGCAGGGCGGGGCCTCGTCGTCGTGCGGCTAGGCGTTCGGCCGGTTCACCCGCCCGTCCTCGACGAACAGGTCGAGCAGGCGGGCCAGGAAGGTCGCCATCTGCCCGCGCACGGTCGGCTGCGCGCCGCCGAACGTGCGCCCGTCGAGGCCCTCGGTGAGGCCCACGGCCGCCGCGCGGTTGACGTCGTCGCGCTGCCGGAGCTCGGCGACGTCGTCGAAGTACTGCGCGGGGGAGGCCGGCAGCGGCAGGTCCGTGCCGGACACCACCCGGTACGCGCGGACGAGGAAGCTCGTCATCTGCGCCCGGGACACGGTGTCGTCCGGCCCGAACGTGCCGTCCTCACGACCGACGACGACGCCGAGCGCGGCGAGCTGGTCGATCGCCAGCTCGTGCGTGTGGCCCTCGTCGTCCGGGAACCGGTCCTCGGGCCGGGCCGGCAGGTCGACCGTCGTCGCGCCGATGGTGCGGGCGATGAAGGACGCCATCTGGCCGCGCGTGACCGCGTCGCCGGGCCCGAAGGTCCCGTCGGCGTAGCCCTGCGCCACGTCGTACCACGCGGCGCACCGGATGGTGAGCCCGTGCACGTCGCCCTGCGGGACGTCCGGGAACGGGCGCGCCGGCACCTCCCCCGCCGGGCAGGAGTCGTCCACCGCCCGCGCCGCCGTGGTGGCCTGCGCGGTCCGGGCCGGCACCGGCGACGGCGGCGTCGTCGGCTGGGTGGTCGGCTGGGTGGTCGGCTGGGTCGTCGGCTCGGTGGTCGGCTCCGTCGTCGGGGTCGGGCTCGGAGCCGCACCGAGGGCACGACGCGGCGTCAGGCCCTCCGGCGAGATCGGCGACGTGCCGTCGCCCAGCGACGTGCGCTGGAAGTGCTGCACGAGGACGTCCAGGTCGTTGAGACCCGTGTCGGTGCGGTTGGCCCCCTGCGCGAAGGCGCGGAAGTTGTCGCCGCCGCTGGCCAGGAAGCTGTTGACGACGACGCGGTACGACGCCTTCGTGAGCGGCTGACCGTCGAGGGCGACGTCGCTGATGCGCTCCCCCACGGGCTTGGCCGGGTCGTAGCGGAAGAAGAACCCGCGGCTGACGCCCAGGGCCAGGAACGGGCGGCTCGAGCCGGCCGGCTGGACCTGCTGCTCGAGCGCGGTCGTGATCTGCGCCGGGGTGAGGTCGACCGTGAACAGCGTGTTGGCGAACGGCTGGACCGCCGCGGCCTCGCCGTAGGTGACCTCGCCGGACGCCTCGTCGCCGTACTGGTTCGCCGCGCGCAGGTCCGCACGCAGACCGCCCGGGTTCATGAAGGCGATCTCGGCGAGCGGCTGGCGACCAGTGGCCTGCAGCAGGCGGTTGGCCCCCTGCAGCTGGACGTCCGCGACGAAGTTGCCGAGGGTCGACTCGGACCCGCGGTCCTCGGCGCCGGTGCTGGTGCGCGCCCGGGTCAGGTCGCCGCTGAGGCGGCCGACGACCGGCCGGCCGAGCCGGTCGGCCTCGGCCTGCGCCGCCTTGACGAGGGCGTCGACCTCCTGGTCGACCATCGGGAAGGCGGTCGCGGTGACCGCGACGACGGCCGGCGTGACGGCGCTGACCGTGCCGGTGCTCTTGGTGTAGGTCAGCTGCAGCTGCGAGATGCGCTGCCCGTACTCACCGCCCTCGAGCACCGCGAGCGGGCCCTTGGCGCCCGCGACGCCGGTCCGGTCGAACGTGCAGGCGACCGGCACGTGCGTGTGGCCGCCGAACACGGCGTCGACCTGCGGGCTCGCGGCGAGGATGCGCGCGAAGTCGTCACCGGCCGCGCGCAGCTCGCGGCACGTGTCGTCCGTCGTGGCCGTGGCGGCCGCCCCCTCGTGGGCGAGGACGACCAGCACGTCGGCCTCGCCGTTGGCGGCGTCGCCGTCGGTGAGGAGGCCGACCTCGCGCTGGATCGCCGTCACCGGGTCGGTGAAGGCGATCCCCTCGACGCCGCTGGGGGAGACGAGCGAGGCGGTCTGCTGCGTCACGACGCCGATGAAGCCGATCCGCACGCCGCCGGTCGTCTCGACGACGGCGGAGCCGGGCAGGTCGGCGCCGGTGACGTTGGCGGCCAGGTTCGGCCAGTTGCTGCGCGGCGCGATGCGGTCGCGCAGGTCGGCGTAGCCCTTGTCGAACTCGTGGTTGCCCACGGCGCCGACGGTGAGGCCCATCGCGTTGAGGACGTCGAGGGTCGGCTGGTCGTCCGCGACGGCGGAGACGAACGGCGAGGCGCCGACGTCGTCACCGGCCGACGCGAAGACCGAGTTCCCGGGGCGCTGGCCCCGCAGGACGTTGACCGCCCCGGCGAGCCGGGCGGCGCCCGGGTCGCTGAAGCCGGCCTCGAGGTGGCCGTGGAAGTCGTTCACCGCCAGGACCTGCAGCGGCACGCTGTCGGCGTCGTCCTGCGGCGTGCCCAGGTCGAGCCCGATCACGACGGGGTCGTGGTCGCTGGAGCGGCGGGCGTCCGGGGCGTACAGCGGGCGGGCGCTGGAGCGGCGCTCGAAGGCCGCCTCGCCGGCGTCGCGGACGTCGTCGTCGTAGTCGAACAGCTGCGGCTCGTCGGCGTTGACGTGCCACTCGACGACGCCGGCGACCTGCGTCGCGAGGGCCGGGCTGGCCAGCGCGTGGTCGAGGTAGCCGAGCTGGCCGTCGAAGCGGTAGCTGTAGCCGCTGTCGCCGACGAACTGGCGGACGAGGTCGACGTAGCCGTCGGCCCGCAGCGCCGTGATGGGACGCTCGTTGCGGTAGGCGTTGAGGTCGCCGATCACCAGCACGTCGGGGTCGCCCGAGCGCGTGGGGTCGGTCGCCAGCCAGCGCGACAGGGCCTGCGCCGCGCGGGTGCGGGTGCCGTCGCAGTTGCCGGAGCCGTCGTCGGCGTCGTCGCCGGCGCCGCAGCCCGACCCCTTGGACTTGAAGTGGTTGACGGCGATGGTGATCTTCTCGCCGGTCCGCCGCTCCTGGAAGGTCTGGGCCAGGGCCGGGCGGTTGCGCGAGGTGTCGAAGTCCGGGTCGACCGCGCTCGTCAGGGACGTCGCCGAGCCGACGGGACGGACGGTCGCCCGCTTGTAGACGAAGGCCTGCTTGATCGCGTCGGTGCCGAGCGTGCCGGTGCGGACGTAGTCGTACGTCCCCGGAGCCGTGCGCGCGTTGAGGGCCGCGACGACCTGCGCGGTCGCCGTGTCGTCGACGTCGTTCTCGATCTCGATGAGGCCGAAGACGTCAGCGTCGATCTGCTGCAGCGCGGAGGCCGTCTTCGCGAGCTGGCGCTGCCGCTCCGACTCGCTGTCGGCGCCGCGGCAGTCCATCGTGCCGGTCGGACCGCAGGTGCCGGTGCTGCTGCTGGCCGTCGTGTCGACGGTCGCGAAGTAGTTGAGGACGTTGAAGGCGGAGACCTTCAGCCGGCCCGGGACCTCCGGGCTGTTGACCGGGTCGGCCGCGGCGAAGGTGTAGTCCGCCGTGTCCACCGGGCGGAGGCGCCAGCTGCCGAAGGCGTGCTGCATGACGCCGGTGAGGCCGGTGATCGTGTCGCCGCCGCGGAAGCGGCTGGTCAGCGAGAGGCCGAAGTCCGCCGCTGTCGCGCCTGCGCTGGCCGTCCGGGGGTACGGGTAGGGCTCGTTGCTGTCCGGGCCGCTGGTCGCGTCGTTCTCGTCGTCGGTCTGGTCGTCCAGCACGAGGCGCCGGGTGGCGAGCTCGGCGGTGTAGGCCGCCAGGCCGGTGGCGCTCGGGGTCGCGACGTGCGTGTAGGTGTAGGGCACGGGGCCGGAGCTGAGGACCAGCTGGCCGAAGCGGTCGTGCTGGAAGAACTCGTCGACGGTCAGGGTGTCCGGGACGGTCACGAGCATGCCGTCGAAGCGGCTGAAGGTCTCGACGTCGCGCGTGGACCCGGAGGCCGGCAGGCGCACCTCGACGGGCGCGGGGAGGGCCACGCCGGTCGCCCGCCGCTCGACGGACGACGCCGTGATGGCCGTCGTCGTCCCGCGCTCGGTGACCGTGCCGGTGACCTCCAGGAGTTCACCGGCGGCGAGGCCGGCCGGGCAGAGGGCGCCGCAGTCGACGAGCACGCCCTCGGAGGTGGCGCTGTCGTCGTCCGCGTCCTCCGGACGGGACTGCACCCAGGCGCCGGAGACGGCGTCGCTGGAGAAGAAGATCGAGGTGGCGATGCCGGTCGCCGTGACGAGCTCGCCCTGCATGGGGCTGCTCGTGCCGGAGCCCTGGACCTCGCTGATGCGGACCGGGCGCGGCGCCGGGGCCTCGCCGCCGTCGGCCGCGGTCAGGACGAGGTCGTCGATGCCGGTGCCGTCGTCGGCGCCCGCGGCGTTGACGTCGGTCCAGCGCAGGACGAGCGTGCCGCCCGCCGGGACGCTCAGACCGGCGAGCGTGCCGCGGACGGTCGCGCGGTTCGCCGCGTCGTTGCCGTCGAGCGCCTGGTTCGCCGTGGCGCCGGCAGGGGTCACCGCGTCGAGCGCGGGGACGGCCGTGAAGGAGCCGCTGTCCACGGCGGTCGCGGTGGTGCTGTAGGAGAACTCGAGGCGGTCCTCGCGCCCGGTGCCGCCGCGGCGCCAGTGCTCGCGCACG
>DATMKB010000260.1:0-5008 GCA_035553635.1 Mycobacteriales bacterium | reverse complement strand
ACGAACGGGATGACCACCAGCCGCAGCCGCAGCAGCACCAGCCCGACGACGACGCCCGCGACGGCGAGCAGGATCAGCCGCCAGGCCACGCCGGCGGCCACCACGAGGCCGTGCGGGACCTCCGGCCGGTCGGGAGCGCTCACCCTCCGGGCGCTAGAGGTACTGGCCGGTGTTCGCGACGGTGTCGATCGACCGGCCGGCCTCCGTGCCCTTCGCGCTGGTGACGAGCGTGCGGATGTAGACGATCCGCTCGCCCTTCTTGCCCGAGATGCGGGCCCAGTCGTCGGGGTTGGTGGTGTTCGGCAGGTCCTCGTTCTCCTTGAACTCGTCGACGCACGCCGTCATGAGGTGCTGCAGGCGCAGCCCCTTCTGGCCGGTGTCGAGGAAGTCCTTGATCGCGTACTTCTTGGCCCGGGAGACGATGCTCTCGATCATGGCGCCGGAGTTGAAGTCCTTGAAGTACAGGACCTCCTTGTCACCGTTGGCGTAGGTGACCTCGAGGAAGCGGTTGTCCTCGTCCTCGGTGTAGATGCGCTCGACGACCCGCTGGATCATCGCCTGCACCGTCGCCTCGCGGCTGCCGCCGTGCTCGGCGCGGTCGTCGGCGTGCAGCGGCAGGTCGGTGCGCAGGTACTTGCTGAAGATGTCGCGCGCGGCCTCGGCGTCAGGGCGCTCGATCTTGATCTTCACGTCGAGGCGCCCGGGGCGCAGGATCGCCGGGTCGATCATGTCCTCGCGGTTCGAGGCGCCAATGACGACGACGTTCTCGAGCGTCTCGACGCCGTCGATCTCGCTGAGCAGCTGCGGCACGATCGTGGTCTCGACGTCGGAGCTCACGCCCGACCCGCGGGTGCGGAAGATCGAGTCCATCTCGTCGAAGAAGACGATGACGGGCGTGCCGTCGGTGGCCTTCTCGCGCGCCCGCTGGAAGACCAGGCGGATGTGCCGCTCGGTCTCGCCGACGTACTTGTTGAGCAGCTCGGGGCCCTTGATGTTGAGGAAGAACGCCCGCCCCTCGGGCTTGCCGGTCACCTCGGCGACCTTCTTGGCCAGCGAGTTGGCCACCGCCTTGGCGATGAGCGTCTTGCCGCAGCCGGGCGGGCCGTAGAGCAGGACGCCCTTCGGCGGCCGCAGCTGGTGCTCGACGAACAGGTCCTTGTGCAGGAACGGCAGCTCGACGGCGTCCCGGATGGCCTCGATCTGCGTCGAGAGGCCGCCGATGTCGCCGTAGTCGATGTCGGGGACCTCCTCGAGGACGAGCTCCTCGACCTCCGACTTGGGGATGCGCTCGAAGACGTAGCCGCTGCGCGGCTCCAGCAGCAGGCTGTCGCCGGCCTTGAGCGGCTGGTCGGCCAGCGAGTCGGCCAGGACGACGACCTTCTCCTCGTCGGTGTGGCCGATGACCAGGGCGCGCGAGCGCTCGCCGGCCGGGCCGTCGAGCAGCTCCTTGAGCATCACGACCTCGCCCTGGTCGACGAAGGCCAGCGCGAGCACGACGTTGAGCGCCTCGTTGAGCATGACCTCCTGGCCGCGGCGCAGCTCGGCGACCTCCACGGCGGGGCTGACGCTCACGCGCACCTTGCGGCCGCCGGTGAAGACGTCGACCGTGCCGTCCTCGTGGGCCTCGAGGAAGGTGCCGTAGCCGCTCGGCGGCTGCGCGAGGCGCTCGACCTCCTCCTTGAGCGCGACGATCTGGTCGCGGGCCTCCTTGAGCGTGCTCACGAGGCGGTCGTTCTGCCCGGTCGCGCCGGACAGCGCGGCCTGCGTCTCGGACAGGCGCTGCTCGAGGGCCCGCACGTGCCGCGGCGAGTCGGCCAGCCGGCGGCGCAGCGCGGCGACCTCCTCCTCGAGGTGCGCCACCTGCGCCTGCAGGTCGTCGGGCGCAGGGCGCCCGCGCCGCGGGACGAGGGCGCCCGCGGGGGTGTCGTCGTCGCCGCCCGGGGGCGGTCCGTCCTGGCGCGGGCCGCGCGGTGCCGCCACGTCTCCCACCTCCGTCCGTGTCGGGCCGGCCGGGGTGCCGGGCGGCGCCTGCGTCGTCTGCCGGCCCCGCCGTGCCCCGTGAGCGGCAGACTAGGCACGCCGGCGCCCGTCCGCCTGCTCCTGTCCTACATCGGCCGCCCGGGCGCGTCGAGCAGGAGCTACGGCAGGTCCGGCCGGAACGGCACGGCCGGGCCCTCGGCCGGCGCCGACTCCTCGGCCCGCTCGCCGTAGGCGCCCTTGCTCGGCCGGCGCCGGCGCAGCGGCGGGGCGACGCCGTCGGCCAGCCGCCGGGCGGTGCACAGGAAGCCCGTGTGCGCCACCATGCGGTGCTCGGGCCGCACGGCGAGCCCCTCGACGTGCCACCCGCGCACGAGCGTCTCCCACGACTGCGGCTCGGTGAACGTGCCGTGCGACCGCAGCGCCTCGACGGTGGTCGACAGCTGCGTGGTGGTGGCGACGTAGCAGCAGACGACGCCGCCCGGCCGCAGGGCCGCGCTGACGGCGTCGAGCACCTCCCAGGGCGCGAGCATGTCGAGCACGACCCGGTCGACGTCTCGGTCGTCGGGGTTGGCGGGCAGCGCCTCGGCGAGGTCGCCGACGGTGACGCTCCACGCCGGGTGCGGGCCGCCGAAGTGCGTCTCGACGTTGGCCTGCGCGATCTCGGCGAAGTCGGCGCGGCGCTCGTAGCTCGACAGCCGCCCGCTGTCGCCGACGGCGCGCAGCAGCGACATCGACAGCGCGCCCGACCCGACCCCCGCCTCGACGACGTGGGCGCCGGGGAAGACGTCGGCCATCTGCACGACGGAGGCGGCGTCCTTCGGGTAGACGACCTGGGCACCGCGCGGCATCGACAGGACGTGGTCGGCGAGCAGCGGGCGCAGGGCGAGGAACGGCGTCGAGCCGATGGTGACGACGACGCCCTCGGGCCCGCCGAGCAGGTCGTCGTGCTGCAGGACGCCCTTGTGCGTGTGGAACGCCCGCCCCGGCTCCAGGGTGATCGTGTGCATCCGGCCCTTGGGGTCGGTGAGCTGGACGCGGTCGCCGGGCTGCAGCGGTCCCCGCCTGCGGTCGGCGCCGGTGGGTGCGGGGCGCGGCGGGGTGCTGGTCACGAGCAGGGCAGGCTAGCCGCGCCGGCTCCGGCGCCGCGCCGCCGCGAGCCGGACGACGTCCTCGGTCACGAGCACGCGGGGTTCGCCCGGGCCGCCGACGGAGCCGTCGACGAGGCCGTCGACGAGGCCGTCGACGAGGTAGGCGGGCGCGGGGCGGGTGCGCAGCGCCGTGAGCAGGTCCTCGCCGCCGAGCCGGGGGTCGAGCACGGTGCGGGGCTCGACGGACCGCGCGACCGCGCGCACGTCCACCCACGGGCGGCGGTCCTCCGGCAGCGCCTTCACGGCCTGCTCGTCGACGACGGCGAGCGGCCGGCCCGCGGGGTCGGCCACCACGACGGCGTGCCGTCCCGCCTCCTGCGCCCGGCGGACGGCTTCGGCCACGGGCAGGTCGGGCGGCACGACGAGCGCGGGCCGGGCGAGCCGGTCGACGGTGCCCGGCCCGAGGCGGGCCACCACCCGGGCGCGTTGCAGGGTGCCGTTGGCGCCGGCGAAGACGAAGACCGCGACGAGGGCGGCGAAGACGGCCGTCGTCGCCGTCGGACCGCCCAGCCCGAGCAGCGGCAGCCCGACGAGCACGACGAGCGGCACCACCACCACGGCCACCACCCGGCCGGCGTGCGCGGCCACCACGGTGGCCCGGTCGCCGTCGCCGGTGAGCCGCCAGACGGCGGCCCGCAGCACCCGGCCGCCGTCGAGCGGGAGGCCGGGCAGCAGGTTGAAGCCGGCTACGACGCCGTTCACCGCGGCGGTGCCCAGGGCGAGCAGGTGCGGCAGCGACCCGGGCTCGAGCACCGCCGCGGCGCCGGCCCCCAGCCCCGCGAGCAGCAGCGAGACCATCGGCCCGACGACGGCCACGGCGTACTCGCGCCCGGGCGTCTGCGGCGGCTCGGTGACCTCGGTGAGCCCGGCGAGGAAGGTCACGGTGATGCTGCGCACCGGCAGGCCGAACGCCCGGGCGACGGCGCAGTGGCCCAGCTCGTGCAGCAGGACGCTGAGCAGCAGCAGCACCGCGAAGGCCGCCGCGGCGGTGTACGCACGGGCCGCCCCGACGTCGGGCGTGAGCGCCGGTCCGTAGGTGATCACGACGAGCCCGGCGAACAGGAACCAGGTCGGCGCGACGTGCACGGGGACGCCGAGCACGCGGCCCAGGCGCACGCCGCCGGGCCGGGCGGGAGCCGTCACGCGTCCTCCCGGGGCGCCGGCAGGACGGCCGACCAGGCGACGAGGCGGCCGACCGGCTCCACGTGGCGGAGCTCGAGGCCGTGCGCCGCGGCCACCCGCCGTGCGGCGCCGGCGTCGGCGGCCACGGCGACCAGGCGGCCCCCGGGGGCCAGCCGGGCGACGGCGCCCGCGACGTCCGGGGCGGTGCCGGCGACCGACACGCGCGCCCCGCGGTCGACGGGCGCCACGGCGCCGGACATCGCCAGCAGGGCGGCGGTGGTGCGCTCCCCGGCCCCCACCACGGCGACGGCGTCGCCCCGGCGCACCCCGGCGAGGGCCGACAGCACGGCCGCGAGCAGCGGCTCGGCGGGGCCGGGCCGCGCGGCGGTCGGGTCGGCGGGCAGGTGTCCTCCTCGGCGGGTGCGCGTGATCGTCCCACCTGCGGGTGCCGCCCGTCGTCCCCAGGTCCGGCGTTGCTCCCCCGGACTGTCCGACCCCGCACGTAGCGTCGTCGGCGTGACCGCACCCACCACCGAGCGCCCGCCGGCAGACCTGCCGCTGCCCGTGGTCGGGTCGCTGTCCCCGTCGCGCGCCGGCGACTTCCTCACCTGCCCGCTGCTCTTCCGGTTCCGCACCATCGACCGGCTGCCCGAGCCGCCGTCGTCGGCGGCCACCCGCGGCACGCTCGTCCACGCGGCGCTCGAGGCGCTGTTCGACCTCCCCGCGGCCGAGCGCACGCCGGAGCGGGCGGCCGCGCT
>DATMKB010000259.1:0-2626 GCA_035553635.1 Mycobacteriales bacterium | reverse complement strand
GAAGCCGGTGCCGTCGCGGCGGACGACCACCAGGTGCAGCTCCCGCTCGTGGGTCAGGTCGTAGTCGACGACCGGGCGACCGTCCGGCCCCTCGACGACGAAGCGGAACGGCGCGCCGCCCGCCGGGAGGGTCGTGGCGCCGGGGCGCAGGACGTACCCGTCGAGGGCGACGGCCAGGCCGGACAGCGCGGTGCCGGCTGCCTCCTCGTGGGCGGCGTCGGAGCCGTGGTCGGCGTCGGAGCCGTGGCCGGCGTCGGCGGCCGGGGCGGCGTCGTGGCGGTCGAGCGGCTCACCGGCCACGGGACCGACGGCGCGGCCGATCCCGAGGCCCGCGAGCAGCACCGCGGCCAGGACGGCGGCGAACCCGGCGAGGCGGGCGGGCGTGCTCATGCGGGTGCCGCGTCGTACCCGGCCTCCGCGACGGCCGCCTGCACGGCCGAGGCGTCGGCGTCGCCGGTGACGACCATCCGGCCGCTCTCGAGGTCGACCTGCACGTCCGTGACGCCGCTGACCTCGGAGACCTCCTCGGTGACGGAGGCGACGCAGTGGCCGCAGGTCATGCCGGTGACGGTGAAGGTGCTGGTGGTCATGGGGTCCTCCTCGGGACGGGACGGGGTGTCAGGAGCGGACGAGACGGGCGATGGCCTGCGAGGCCTCTCGCACCTTGGCGTCGGCCTCGTCGCCGCCGGCGGCGACGGCGGAGGCGACGCAGTGCGCGAGGTGCTCGTCGAGCAGCCCCAGCGCGACGGCCTGCAGCGCCTTGGTGGCGGCCGAGACCTGCGTGAGGACGTCGATGCAGTACGTGTCCTCCTCCACCATGCGGGCGATGCCGCGGACCTGCCCCTCCACGCGGCGGAGCCGCTTGAGGACGTCGGCCTTGGTGTCGGTGTACCCGGGTGCGCTCACGCCGGCCACAATACCCCCCAGGGGTGTCCTGTCAAACCCCCCGGGGGTACCTGGGGTGGTTGCGCGCCGCCCCGCAGTGGGAGGCTGGACCCGTGCGCCTGCCGAGCCGAGCCCGCAGCCTGCTCGCCGCGGAGGTCGTCCTCCTCGGCGTGCTCGGCGCGCTGCTCGGGCTGCTCGTCGCCGGCAGCGTCCGCATCCCCGTGGGCCCCTTCGACGCCGACCTCTCCCTGCGACCGGCCCTCACCGGCAGCACGACCGTGGACGTCCCCCCTCTCGGCCAGCTGCAGCTCGACACCCACGACGGGCCCGTGCAGCTCGGGGTGTCGGTCGCGTCCCTGCGGCCGGAGGCCGCCCGGGCCATCGTCGCCGACCCCGACTCGCTGCGCGACCTCGGCGGCGACGTCGCGCGCGACGTCGCCGCCGAGGTCGCGCAGCGAGTCGGGGTCGGCGACGATGGCCCGGGCGGCCTCCGGCCGCAGGGACGCGACCGACACCCCGAGCTGCACGGGCCCGTCGTGGGTGTCGAGCTGCAGCTGGCCGAGAGGGGGGACGTCCACGGTCGTGCTGCCGGTGAGGGCCGGTCGCAGGGAGAGGTCGGCGTCGAAGGGGCCCACGGGGATGCGGACGCTGCCGGCGACGAGCAGCCCGAGCAGCGCGCCGAGCACGCCGAGGAGGACGACCTCCGCGGCGAGCAGGCTGCGGGCTCGGCTCGGCAGGCGCACGGGTCCAGCCTCCCACTGCGGGGCGGCGCGCAACCACCCCAGGTACCCCCGGGGGGTTTGACAGGACACCCCTGGGGGGTATTGTGGCCGGCGTGAGCGCACCCGGGTACACCGACACCAAGGCCGACGTCCTCAAGCGGCTCCGCCGCGTGGAGGGGCAGGTCCGCGGCATCGCCCGCATGGTGGAGGAGGACACGTACTGCATCGACGTCCTCACGCAGGTCTCGGCCGCCACCAAGGCGCTGCAGGCCGTCGCGCTGGGGCTGCTCGACGAGCACCTCGCGCACTGCGTCGCCTCCGCCGTCGCCGCCGGCGGCGACGAGGCCGACGCCAAGGTGCGAGAGGCCTCGCAGGCCATCGCCCGTCTCGTCCGCTCCTGACACCCCGTCCCGTCCCGAGGAGGACCCCATGACCACCAGCACCTTCACCGTCACCGGCATGACCTGCGGCCACTGCGTCGCCTCCGTCACCGAGGAGGTCTCCGAGGTCAGCGGCGTCACGGACGTGCAGGTCGACCTCGAGAGCGGCCGGATGGTCGTCACCGGCGACGCCGACGCCTCGGCCGTGCAGGCGGCCGTCGCGGAGGCCGGGTACGACGCGGCACCCGCATGAGCACGCCCGCCCGCCTCGCCGGGTTCGCCGCCGTCCTGGCCGCGGTGCTGCTCGCGGGCCTCGGGATCGGCCGCGCCGTCGGTCCCGTGGCCGGTGAGCCGCTCGACCGCCACGACGCCGCCCCGGCCGCCGACGCCGGCCACGGCTCCGACGCCGACCACGGCTCCGACGCCGCCCACGAGGAGGCAGCCGGCACCGCGCTGTCCGGCCTGGCCGTCGCCCTCGACGGGTACGTCCTGCGCCCCGGCGCCACGACCCTCCCGGCGGGCGGCGCGCCGTTCCGCTTCGTCGTCGAGGGGCCGGACGGTCGCCCGGTCGTCGACTACGACCTGACCCACGAGCGGGAGCTGCACCTGGTGGTCGTCCGCCGCGACGGCACCGGCTTC
>DATMKB010000258.1:0-3817 GCA_035553635.1 Mycobacteriales bacterium | reverse complement strand
GCGGGCGGGTCGTTGCCCGGCGAGCCGAAGTTGCCGTTGCCGTCGACGAGCGGGTAGCGCAGCGACCACGGCTGCGCGAGGCGCACGAGGGTGTCGTAGATCGCCGAGTCGCCGTGCGGGTGGTAGTTGCCCATGACGTCGCCGACGACGCGGGCGCACTTGAAGTAGCCGCGGTCGGGCCGGTAGCCGCCGTCGTACATGGCGTAGAGGACCCGGCGGTGCACCGGCTTGAGCCCGTCGCGCACGTCGGGCAGCGCGCGGCCCACGATGACCGACATCGCGTAGTCGAGGTACGAGCGCTGCATCTCGACCTCGATGCCGACCGGCTCGACACGATCACCGGACGCGCCGGGCGGCGGGGGGAGGACCTCGGTCACTCACGAACCTCTCGGGGAGTGCGTGTTCCACGTGGAACAGCGCGTGCTGACGCCATCACGGAGTGCGACAGCCGGTCAGATGTCGAGGAAGCGGACGTCCTTGGCGTTGCGGGTGATGAACGAACGCCGGGACTCCACGTCCTCGCCCATGAGGACGCTGAACAGCTCGTCGGCCGCGGCGGCGTCGTCGACGGTGACCTGCAGCAGCACGCGCTGGCTCGGGTCCATCGTCGTGTCGCGCAGCTCGGCCGCGTTCATCTCGCCGAGGCCCTTGAAGCGCTGGACGGCGTCCTTGGGCAGCTTCTTGCCGGCCGCGAGCCCCGACTCGATGAGGGCGTCGCGCTCGCGGTCGGAGTACACGTACTGGTGCTCGTCCCGGCTCCACTTGATCTTGTAGAGCGGCGGCTGGGCGAGGTAGACGTGGCCGGCCTCGACGAGCGGGCGCATGAAGCGGAAGAGCAGCGTCAGCAGCAGGGTGCGGATGTGCTGGCCGTCGACGTCGGCGTCGGCCATGAGCACGATCTTGTGGTACCGGAGCTTCTCGAGGTCGAACTCGTCGTGGATGCCGGTGCCGAGCGCGGTGATGAGCGCCTGGACCTCGGTGTTCTTGAGGACGCGGTCGATGCGCGCCTTCTCGACGTTGAGGATCTTCCCGCGGATCGGCAGGATCGCCTGGAAGCGCGGGTCGCGGCCCTGCTTGGCCGAGCCGCCGGCGGAGTCGCCCTCGACGATGAACACCTCGGACTCGCGCGGGTCACGGCTCTGGCAGTCGGCGAGCTTGCCCGGCAGGCCGCTCGAGCCCATGAGGCCCTTGCGGCGGGTGAGGTCGCGGGCCTGCCGCGCCGCGATGCGGGCGCGCGCGGCCTGCGAGGCCTTGAGCACGACGTCCTTGCCCTCGGCGGGGTGCTCGTCGAACCAGTCGCGCAGCCGGTCGAAGGTCACCCGCTGCACGAAGCTCTTGGCCTCGGAGTTGCCGAGCTTGGTCTTCGTCTGCCCCTCGAACTGCGGGTTCGCGATCTTGATGCTGATGATGGCCGTGAGGCCCTCGCGGATGTCGGAGCCCTCGAGGTTGGCGTCCTTCTCCTTGAGGTGGCCCTTGCCGCGGGCCCACTCGTTGACGACGCGGGTCAGCGCCGCCCGGAAGCCCTCCTCGTGCGTGCCGCCCTCGTGCGTGTTGATCGTGTTCGCGAAGGTGTGCACGGACTCGCTGTAGGAGTCGCTCCACTGCATCGCGACCTCGAGCGAGAGCCGGCCGGCGCCGCCGGCGTCCTCGCCGCCGGTCTCGTCCGAGAAGCCGATGACCGAGGCGTGCGCCGGCGTGCGGCCCGTGCCGTTGAGGTGGGCGACGAAGTCGACGAGCCCGCCCGGGTAGTGGAAGACCGCCTCGCGCGGGCCGCCGTCGGGCACCTCGACCGCGGCGTCGGCCCGCTCGTCGCGCAGGACGATCGACAGGCCCTTGTTGAGGAACGCCATCTCCTGCAGCCGGCGGTGCAGCGTGTCCCAGGAGTAGTGCGTGGTCTCGGTGAAGATGTCCGGGTCGGCCCAGAACGCGACCGTCGTCCCGGTCTCGTCGGTGGCGGCGCCCTCGACGAGCGGCGAGGGGACCGAGCGCGTGTAGGTCTGCGTCCAGACCCGCCCGTCGCGCCGGATCTCGACCTCCATGCGGGTGGACAGCGCGTTGACCACCGCCGCGCCCACGCCGTGCAGGCCGCCGGACACCGCGTAGCTCTCGCCGTCGAACTTGCCGCCGGCGTGCAGCGTGGTGAGCACGACCTCGACCGCCGGCCGCTTCTCGACCGGGTGCAGGTCGACCGGGATGCCGCGGCCGTTGTCCTGCACCCGCACGCCGCCGTCAGCCAGCAGCGTGACGGTGATGCGGTCGCAGTAGCCGGCCAGCGCCTCGTCCACCGCGTTGTCGACGATCTCGTAGACGAGGTGGTGCAGGCCGCGCTCGCCGGTCGAGCCGATGTACATGCCCGGCCGCTTGCGGACCGCCTCGAGGCCCTCGAGGATCGTGATCGACGAGGCGCTGTAGACCGGCGCCGGCGCGCCGGGGGCGACCGGGCCGGCGGCGGGCTCGACCGCCGCGTCCTGCGCTGCGGTCGTGTCGGGGGAGGTCACCGGGGCTGCTCCGCTCTCCCGCCGTGGCGGCGGGGCGGGGCCGGTCGCGCCCCGCGAGGGGCGGGCGTCCGGCCCGAGGGCTCCGCCGCGAGCGCGGCCGAGCGGGTGCTGAGGTCGACCGGACGCGTCCCCGGGCCGGGTGGCGCGGGGCCGGTACGGCCGGGTCCGGGGGGCAGCATAGCCGCCCGGGACCTCGGACAGGCGCAAGACGGCCTCTCACGGCCTCCGTGGCGCGGCGGACCCCCGTCCCGGTGTCCCCCCACGCGACGGGCGGGAGCGCCCGTCCTCAGCCGTAGGTGTCGCGCGGACCCCGCCCGCGCACCCGCCGCGGGCCCTTGCGCCAGTCCGGCGACGACGGCCCGCGGACGACGACGGAGGTGACGACGCCCTCCCCCACCTGCGCGGTGAGGCGCGCCTGCAGCGTCCGGGTGAGCAGCCGCAGCTGGGTGGCCCAGGCCGACGACTCGGCGACGAGGACGAGCTCGCCGTCGACCAGGCTCGCCGGCCGGCAGTGGTCGGCGATCTCCGGGCCGACGAGGCGCTCCCAGTCGCCGAGCACCCGGCCCGCGGAGGTCTGGCCCTGCCAGCCGCGCTCCTCGACGAGGCGGCGCACGGCGTCGCCGAACAGGACCGGGTCGCGGGCGTCGCCGCCGGTGCGGGGCAGCGGCCGGCGGGAGGGCCGCCGCGCCGGGGTGCCGGGCACCACGCCCTTGGCGCGCGCCGCCGCGCGGGCCGAGGCGAGGGCGGCGCGCACGAGGTCCGGCCCGCGCGGGGCGTCGGCCGGCGACCCCGGCGGACCAGGGGCCGGGGGCGGGTCCGGCGGCTCAGCGGACACGCACGGCCTTGCCGTCGCCGACGTCGACCCGGCTGCCCGACAGCGCCTCGGGGACGTCCGCGGCCACCGCCGCGGTGACGAGCACCTGCTCGGCGCCGCTCACCAGCTCGGCGAGCCGGTCGCGCCGGCCGGCGTCGAGCTCGGCGAAGACGTCGTCGAGCACGAGCACCGGCTCGCCGTCGCCCGCCGCGTCGCCCGCGGCCGTGAGCAGCGCGTACGACGCCAGGCGCAGCGCGAGCGCGAACGACCAGGACTCGCCGTGCGAGGCGTAGCCGCGCACCGGCAGCTCGCCCAGGGTGAGCACGAGCTCGTCGCGGTGCGGCCCGACCAGCGACACGCCGCGCTCGACCTCCTGCGGGCGCACCCGGGCGAGCTCGGACAGCAGCGCGGCGGCGAGCAGGTCCCGGTCGCGCCCCGGCGGGAGCTCGCCCCCCTCCGCCGCGAGCGACGACCGGTAGGCGAGCCCGGCCTCGCCCTGGCCGTT
>DATMKB010000257.1:0-4582 GCA_035553635.1 Mycobacteriales bacterium | reverse complement strand
GGACCGTCCTCCGCGCGCAGGGTCCGCCGCTAGCCTCCGGGCGTGCCGATCAGGATGGAGAACGTCGCCATCGCCGTCCGCGACCTCGACGCGGCGGTCGCCTTCTTCACCGACCTCGGGCTGACGGTCCTGGGTCGCGACGAGGTGAGCGGCGACTGGGCCGACACGGCTGTCGGCCTCGACGGCAACCACGCCAAGCTCGCGATGCTGCAGACGCCCGACGGCGGCGGTCGGCTCGAGCTGTTCGAGTACCTGAGTCCGGAGGCCGTCGAGACGGAGCCGACTCGGCCGAACGACATCGGCATGCACCGGGTCGCCTTCTCCGTCGACGACCTCGACGCGAGCCTGGAGATCGCCGCTCGACACGGGTGCCACCCGCTTCGCGGCGTCGCGACGTACCAGGACCTCTACCGGCTGACCTACGTCCGCGGTCCGAGCGGGATCCTCGTCATGCTCGCGCAGGCCCTGCAGGGGACCGGACGCCCCTGACTGCTCGTCCCTCGTCGTCCCGGTAGCGACGCCCTCTGAGAGGCCTGTGGAGACTGGCCTTCGAACGTGTGTTCGAGTACGCTCGATGCATGACGGAGGTCGTGCAGTCGCAGGAGGAGCTGCTGCACGACCTGGCGCTGGACCGGCTCGGGCTGACGGTCGCGGCGGACGCGCGGGTGATGGCGCTGCGGGCGCGGGCGCTGCTGGAGGCTGAGGAGGCGGCGCGGCGGGTCGACGCGGCGCGTGGTGACACGGTCGCGACGGACTTCCACGTGCTGCACCTGGCGGCCACGCTGCAGGTCCCGCAGGGGTCGGTGCCGGCGCTGCTGGAGCAGGCCCGGCACCTGGTGCTGCGCCTGCCGATGACCTGGCAGGCGCTGGACCAGGGGTGGTTGTCGGCGCGGCACGGCCGGGCGCTGGTCGAGCTGACCGCCGGCTTGAGCGCGCAGCAGTGCGCCGAGGTCGAGGCCGCGGCGCTGCGCGACGTGCAGGGCCGGTCGGTCGAGTCGTTGCGCCGTCGGGTCCGCCGGCTGGTCGAGCGGGTCCGCGGCGCGGCGCAGCGGCGGCGCCGCCGCGCGCTCGACTCGCGCGGGGTGCACGGCAGCGCCCTGAGCGACGGGATGGGCGGGGTGTGGGCGAGCATGCCGGCCGGCGCGCAGGTGCTGCTGCTGACCAGCCTGCGGCGCCTGGCGGCGCTGGCGGTCGTGCCCGGCGACCCGCGCACCGAGGACCAGCGCATGAGCGACGTGCTGGCCGCGCTGCCGCCGCTGGTCCTGTCCATGGCGCAGGGCCGGCTCGGCGGGGCGGTGCAGCAGGCGCTGGCCGACGCCGGCATCCGCCCCGAGCGGCCCGGCGCGGCGCCGGTGCAGGCGGTGCTGCTCGTGCCGGCCGCGACCGCGCTCGGCGCCGGGCACGAGCCCGGTGAGCTGGTCGGGCACGGGCCGGTCAGCGCCGAGCACGCCCGGGCGCTGCTGCGCTCGGCGACCGTCCGCACCGGCACCGTCGACCCCACCACCGGCCGGCTCGTCGGGCTCAGCACCCAGCACACCGACCTGCGCGCCACCGCCCGCCCAGCACCCGCCACCGGACTCGCCGGACTGCTCCGACCCGTCCTGGACGAGACACCCGACGAGCCTGCTGCCGGCGACGCAGCCGGCACGGCGCCCGGCGGCTCGGCCGACGTCCGGGCGGACGCCCTCACCCGCGCCGTCACCGCCCACCTCGCCGCCCACGGCCCCGCGACCGTCACCCCGGCCGGCACCGAGCCGCAGTACCGCCCCTCGGCACGGCTCCGCCGCTTCCTGGACACCCGCGACACCACCTGCATCGGCCCGGGCTGCTCGGTCCCGGCCTCCCGCTGCGACACCGAGCACCTCAACCCCTGGCCGCACGGACCCACCAGCCCGCACAACCTCAGCCCCGTCAGCCGCCGCTGCCACCGCGCCAAGAACGCCGGCTGGCGCTACACCCGCGCCCCCGACGGCACCACCACTTGGCACCCGCCCGGCAGCCGGCGCACCTACGTCGTCGCACCAGAGACCCCGCTCGTGCCGGTCGGTGGCTTGTAGATCTCACAAGGGTGGTCTGTGAGTTCACCCGGGTGCACGGCAGGGACGTCGCAGCGCCGTGACGAACCTCACGCCCGTGCGCCGCCGTCCGGCGGCGGCGACCGGAGGTCCCGTTGCCCAGCCCTCGACCCCGTGCCGCGCGCCGGCGCGGCGGTGCTGCCGCCGTGGCGCTGCTCGCCGCGACGGCGCTGGCCGCCTGCAGCAGCGCGCCGCTGCCCGACGCCGCGACCGACAGCCTGTCCGCCGGCGGCGCGGAGCAGGGCACCACGGCGGCCGTCGACCTGCCGCCCGCCGTCGACGACCCGACCACCGCCCAGGACGAGAGCGCCGCAGCGCCCGGCGACCCCGCCGCCGCGCCGGCGGTCGACGGGAGCGCCGCCGCGCCGGGCGGCGCACCGGCCGCGGCTCCGGGGGCGGCCCCGATCGCGGGCGCCGGTCCGGTCGCTCCCGGCGCGCCGGCGCCGGCCGCCCCCGCTGCGGCGCCGGTCCGCTCGACGCTGTTCTCCGGCGCGGAGGACACCATCGGCATCACGCCCACGCAGATCACGCTCTGCGCGCACGCGGCGCTCACCTACGGCGCCGCGTTCAACACGACGGCCGACGACTTCAACGTCTACTGGACGGCGCTCAACGAGGCCGGCGGCGTCTTCGGCCGCAAGGTCGTGGCCACCTACGAGAACGACAACTACACGCCCACCGACGCCGTCACCGCAGCCCGGGCGTGCAAGGCGAAGAACCCCTTCCTGCTCCTCGGCGGCATCGGCTTCGACCAGATCCCGGCGGTGCGCAACTACGTCGAGGAGCAGCGCATCCCGTACCTGCACCACACCGCCACGGTGAAGGGCAGCCAGGGCCTGAAGTACTCGTTCACCGCGCTGCCCACGGTCGAGCGCGTCGGCGAGGGGTTCGCCCAGCTGGCCGCGCAGAAGCACCGCGGCAAGAAGCTCGGGATCATCAAGCGCGACGGCGCCAACTGGGAGCCGGGCGTCGAGGCGTTCAAGGCGGCCGCCGCCAAGGCCGGCATCACCGTCGTCGCCGAGCGGGCGGTCGCCGCGAACAAAGGCAACTACACCGACGAGATCCTCGCCATGCGCAACGCGGGCGCCGAGGTGGTGTGGGCCTGGGAGAACGCGCTCATCTCGACGCAGATCCTCGTGCAGGCCAAGCGCCAGGGCTACAGCCCGGCCTGGCTCATGTTCCCGTTCAACCTCACCAGCCAGACCCTCGGCGGCGACGCGATGACGCCGCCGCTCGACGGCGTGGCGATGTTCGCGGCGTACAGCCGGGGTGACCGCGGGGGATCCTTCGCCGCCTACGCCGACGATCTCGCGCTGTTCGAGCAGCAGTACGCCAAGCACCGGCCGCGCGCCGACCTCGAGGGCGTCGGGGGAGACCTGCTGTTCCTCAACTGGCAGGCGCAGAAGGCGCTGCACGACATGCTCGTCGCCTGCGGCCCGGACTGCACGCGCAACCGCTTCGTCGACGTCCTGACGTCGTACCGCAAGGTCCCGACGAGCAGCGGGTGCCCGCTCGACTTCACCCGTGGCGACCGCCGCCACGGCTCCGACCAGGTGACGTTCATGCAGACCTACCGCGCGCCCTCCGGCAAGGTGAACTGGCGGAACACCGCCCAGTGCGTCGGGCCAGGTGCCTGATGGGGCAGGTCCTCGTGCTGGGGCTCATCTCCGGCGGCATCTACGCGCTGTTCGCGCTCGGCGTCGTGCTGGTGCACCGCGGCACCGGCGTCCTGACCTTCGCCGGCGGCGAGGTCGGCACCGCCGCCCTGTTCTTCGCGGCCTTCCTCGTCACCGACAGCGGGCTGCCGTGGGTGGTGGGCGCCGTGGGCGCGCTCGCACTCGCCGCGCTGCTCGGCGCCGGCTTCGAGCGGCTCGTCGTGCGGCCCATGGTGGGGCGCGACCCCGTCGCCATCAGCGTCGCGACCGTCGGCTTCGGGCTGTTCCTGCTGGCGCTCGAGTTCCGCATCTTCGGCGAGAGCCCGGCCAAGCTCGGCGGCCCCGTCGACAGCGGCGTCGTCGTCGCCGGGGTGGTCGTGACGCCGACGCAGGTCGCCGCGCTCGTCGTCGCCGTGGCGCTCGGGTTCGGCCTGCAGGCCGCCCTGCGCCGCACCGACTTCGGCCTGGGCATCCTCGCCGCCGCGCAGGACCCCGACGCCGTGCGGCTGGTCGGCGTGCCGCTGCGCCGCGTGTCGGTGGTGGTGTGGGCGAGCGGGTCCGCGCTGGCCGGCCTCGCCGCGCTGCTCGTGGTGCCGACGGTCGGCGCGTTCGGGCCCGGCTACGCGAGCGAGCTCTACGTCATCGGCCTCGCCGCCGCGGTGGTCGGCGGGCTCAACAGCCTGCCGGGCGCCGTCGTCGGCGGCGTCTCGCTCGGCATCGCGACGTCCGCCGCGAGCCGCTGGCTCGGCGACCTCGGCATCCCCGGCCTGCAGTACCTCGTCGTGCTCGGGGTCCTGCTCATCGTCCTGCTCGGGCGGCAGGCGCTGCCCGACCTGCGCGCGCTCCTGGCCC
>DATMKB010000256.1:0-8327 GCA_035553635.1 Mycobacteriales bacterium | reverse complement strand
GCCGGGCTCCAGCTCGTGCCGCTCATGGCCGGCATCATCACGACGTCGGCCGTGGTGGGCGTCGTCATGCGCCGCACCGGCCGGTACCGGGCGTTCCCCGTCGCCGGCACGCTGGTCCTGATGGTGGCGATGCTGCTGTTCGCCCGGCTCGAGGTGACGACGCCGCTCTGGCAGGTCCTGGCGCCGATGGTGGTGCTCGGCGCGGGCCTGGGCCTGTGCATGCAGACGCTCGTCATCAGCGTGCAGAACGCCCTGCCGCCGCGCGACATGGGTGTCGCGACGAGCTCGGTGACGTTCTTCCGCTCCATGGGCGGCACCTTCGGCGCGGCGGCGGCCCTCGCGGTGCTGTTCGGCTCGCTCGCCTCGAACGTGCAGGCGCGCCTGCTCGCGGCCGGCGTCCCCGCCGAGGTGGTCGAGCGGTTCGGCAGCGCGAGCGCGCTCGACGACTCGACCGTCGTCGACACGCTGCCGGAGCCGGTGCGCACCGCGGTGCTCCAGGGGTTCACCGACTCGGTGCAGTCGGTGTTCGCCGTCGTCGCGGTGGTGCTCGTCCCGGCGTTCCTGCTCTCGCTGCTGCTGCGCGAGGTGCCGCTGCGCACGCAGGGCGGGCTGGCGGCCGCGCAGGCCGACGTCGACGCCGAGACGGCGGCGCGCACGACGAAGACCGAGACGGCCGTGCTCTAGCGCCCGTTCGCCGAGAAGTGCTGGTAGTCCTTGCTCGAGGTGAAGGTGCCGCCCCAGCCCCACCCGACGGCCCGGAACGCCTCGACCAGCGGGCCGCCCGCCACCGCCATGCCGGGCCGGACGTCGCTGCGGTCGAGGTAGGCGCGGCCGGCCTCCGGCGCGACGCCGCTGCGCGTCACGTACGGGTTCTGCACGGGGTTGACGTCGATCGCCCGGCCGTACGCGTGCTGCGACCAGGTGGTGGTGCCGCCGACCGTGCGGCAGTTGTAGGCGGAGGTGTTGTTCGCAGCCATCGAGCGGTCGTCATCGCCGCCGTGCTCGTCGACGAGGCGGATGCGCTCGACCACCACGCGCGCCTCGTAGACCCTGCGCAGCGCCTCGGTGACCGCGGCGACGGCATCGGCGTGCAGGACGAGCTCGCCGACGTGCGTGCGGCCGTCGAAGCCCCAGTGCCGCAGCGTCACGAAGCGCAGGTCCGCCAGCGCCACGGGGCAGCCCGCGCGGTGCGACGACGGCACCTGCGACGCCTGCACCGGTGACGACGTCGCCGACCACGCCGGCACCGGCGGGAGCGGCGCGACGAGCCCCGCCTCGGCGTCGACGTCGAGCAGCCGGACGAGCGTGGCGGTGAGCTGCGCGCGGCTCAGCGGGACGGCGGGGGAGTAGCGGCGCGGCGCCGTGCCCTGCACCACGCCGAGGGCGCACATCCGGCCGATGGCGGCCTCGTGCGTGCCGGCGGCGTCGTCGAAGCAGTCCTCGGCCGGGGGCAGCGGCCCGGAGAGCCGTCGCTGCAGCCGGTCGAGGAACGACGCCGCCTGGTCGCGCGGGAGCAGGGCCGCGGGGCGGAAGGTGCCGTCGGGGTAGCCGCGGGTGATGCCGGCCTCGGCGACGCGCGAGACGGCGTCCTGCACCTCGGCGGTGCTGCCGCCGAGGTCCGAGAAGGACTGCGACCCGCGCGGCAGGTCGACGCCGGCACGGGCGGCGGCGCGCACCAGCAGCACCGCGACGTGGCCGCGCGAGATCCCCGCGGCGGGGTCGAAGAGCGTCGACGTGCGGCCGCGCACGACGCCGAGGCCCAGCCCGCAGGCGAGCTCGGTGCCGGTGCGGGCGTCGGCGAACGGGAGCGGGGGCAGCCGGTCGGGCGGGCAGACGACGGACGTCCCGCGCACGGCCGCCGCCGCGGCGGGCGGCGCCGTCGCCACCCCGGTCGTCGTGCCCGCTGCGGCCGCCGCGAGCGCCGTGGCGGCCAGCAGCGCGCGGGTGCGCCCGGTCAGGGCTGCTCCGGGCGCGCGAGCGCGGAGTCGCCGACGTCCGGGGCCGCCACCTCTCGCCACCGGGACGTGATCGGCAGCCGGCGGTCGCGACCGAAGGCCCGGCCGGTGATCTTCGGCCCGGGCGGGGTCTGCCGGCGCTTGTACTCGGCGGCGTCGACCAGGCGGATGACCTTCTCGACGACGTCCCGGTCGAAGCCGCGGGCGACGAGCTCGTTGAGGCCCTGGTCCTGCTCGACGTACAGGTCGAGCAGGGCGTCGAGGACGTCGTAGTCGGGCAGCCGGTCGCTGTCGACCTGGTCGGGCGCGAGCTCGGCCGACGGCGGCTTGCTGATGGTGCTCTCCGGGATCGGCGGCGTCTCGCCCCGCTCCTGCGCGACGGCGTTGCGCCAGCGCGCGAGCCGGAAGACCAGCGACTTCGGCACGTCCTTGATCGGTGCGAACCCGCCGACGCTGTCGCCGTACAGGGTCGAGAACCCGGTGGCCGCCTCGCTCTTGTTGCCGGTCATGAGCACGAGGTGGCCGTGCTCGTTCGACAGCGCCATGAGCAGCGTGCCGCGCACGCGCGCCTGCAGGTTCTCGACCGTCAGGCCGGTCATGCCGCCGACGGGCTCCAGCATCTGCTCGTAGCCCCGGTGCGCGGGCTCGATGGGCACGAGCGACCAGGGCAGGCCCTGGCGGCGGGCGAGCTCCTCGGCGTCGGCGACGGAGTGGTCGGACGAGAAGCGGCTCGGCATGCCGACGACGTGCACGGCGTCCGGGCCGAGGGCGTCGCGCGCGACCGTGGCGACGAGCGCGCTGTCGATGCCGCCGGACAGCCCGAGCACGACCGAGCGGAAGCGGTTCTTGCGCACGTAGTCGCGGGTGGCCAGCACCACCGCGCCCCAGACCTCCGCCTCGTCGGGCAGCGGCGCCGCGACGTCCGGCGCCTCCGGCTGCCACGCGGGCAGCGGGTCGGCGGACAGCACCGTGCGCTCCACCGCCATCGTCGTGCCGTCCTGCGCGTCGACCGGCCCCTCGAGGTCCGACGACGCGGCGGCGAGGTCGAGGTCGACGACGAGCAGCGCCTCCTCGAACAGCGGCGCGCGGGCGTGCAGCGTGCCGTCGGCGCGGGCGACGAGCGAGTCGCCGTCGAACACGAGCTCGTCCTGCCCGCCGACCATGTTGACGTAGGCGAGCGGCGCCCCCGCCTCCTGCGCGCGCCGGCACACGAGCTCGCCGCGCAGGTCGTCCTTGCCGCGCTCGTAGGGCGAGCCGTTGAGGACGACGACGAGCCCGACCTCCGCCTGCCGGCACACCGCGACCGGTCCGCCGTCCTGCCAGAGGTCCTCGCACACCACGACGGCGACGTCGACGCCGTGCAGCCGCACCACCGGCAGCCGGTCGCCGCGCACGAAGTAGCGGAACTCGTCGAAGACGCCGTAGTTCGGCAGGTGGTGCTTGGCGTAGCGGGTGACCACGCGGCCGCCGTGCAGCAGGGCGGCGCTGTTCTGCGGCTCGCCGGCGGGCCGGCCGAGCGCCGGCGCCGGGCGCTCGGTGCGCCCGCAGTACCCGACGACGACGGGCAGGTCGCCGAGCCCCTCGTCCTGCAGCCGGGCGGCGAGCGCCTCGAGCGCGTCGAGGCTGGCCTGCACGAACGCCCCGCGCAGCACGAGGTCCTCCGGCGGGTAGCCGGTGAGGTGCATCTCGGGGAACGCGACGAGGTGGCACCCGCGCTCCTGCGCCTCGCGCGCCCGCGCGACGACGGTGTCGGCGTTGCCGGGCAGGTCGCCCACCGTCGATCCGACCTGGGCGAGTCCGAGGCGCAGCTGCGGCATGCCGGCGACCCTACGCAGCGCCCGCCGCGGCGGTCAGGGCCTCGTACTCGTCGTCGGTGAGCTCGACCTCCGCGGCGCGGCAGTTCTCCTCGACGTGCTCGACGGAGCCGGTGCCCGGGATGGGGAGGACGACCGGGGAGCGGCGCAGCAGCCAGGCCAGCGCGAGCTGCGCGTGCGTCGCGCGGTGGTCCTTCGCGATCTCGTCGAGGACGCCGCCCGGCCGCGCGAGCTCGCCCGCCGCCACCGGGAACCAGGGGATGAAGGCGATGCCCTCCCGCTCGCAGTGCTCGAGCACGTCCTCGCTCTGCCGGTTGCCGAGGTTGTAGAGGTTCTGCACGCTCGCGACCGGCACCACCTGCCGGGCGGCCTCGATCTCCTCGACCGACACCTCCGACAGCCCGACGAGGCGCACCTTGCCCTCGTCGACCACCTCCTTGAGGACGCCGAACTGCTCCTCGCGCGGCACCTGCGGGTCGATGCGGTGCAGCTGCCACAGGTCGATGCGCTCGACGCCCAGCCGGCGCAGCGACATCTCGACGCACTGGCGCAGGTACTCGGGCCGGCCGACCGGCGCCCACTGGTCCGGGCCGGTGCGGACGAGCCCGGCCTTGGTGGCGACGACGACGTCGCCGTAGGGGTGCAGGGCCTCGCGGATGAGGTCCTCCGACACGAAGGGCCCGTAGCTGTCGGCGGTGTCGACGAGGTCGACGCCGAGCTCGGCCGCCCGGCGCAGGACGGCGACCGCCCGGTCGTGGTCGGCCGGCGGGCCCCAGATCCCCTTGCCGGTGATGCGCATGGCGCCGAAGCCGAGCCGGTGCACCTCCAGCTCGCCGCCGAGGCGGAAGGTGCCGGAGGCGGCGACGGGGCGGTCGGTGGTCGAGGTGGTCACGGTTCTCCCAGGGGTCAGGACGGGCACTGCCGCACCCCCTGCCCCCTCGGGCCGTGCCTACGCTCCGCGGCATGACCGCACCCGCCGTGCCGACCGCCACCGAGACCGTCGCCGCCGTCCGCTCCGGCGGCACCACCGCCCGGGCCGCCGCGCAGGCCGCGCTCGACCGCATCGCCGCCGTCGACGGCGTCGTCGGGGCCTACCAGGTGGTGCGCGGCGAGCGGGCGCTCGCGGAGGCGGACGCCGTCGACGGCCGGGCCGACAAGGACGCCCTGCCCCTGGCGGGCCTGCCGGTGGCGGTCAAGGACAACGTGCCGGTGCTCGGCGAGCCGATGCGCGACGGCTCCGCCGGCACCGACGAGACGCCGTCGGACCGCGACCACGAGGTGGTCCGGCGCCTGCGGGACGCCGGCGCGGTGGTCGTCGGCATCACGCGGGTGCCGGAGCTGTGCGTCTTCGGCGCCACCGACTCGGTGTTCGGCACCACGCGCAACCCCTGGGACCTGTCCCGCACTCCCGGCGGCTCGTCCGGCGGCAGCGCGGCGGCGGTGGCGGCGGGCACGGTCGCGGTGGCCCACGGCAACGACGGCATGGGGTCCATCCGCATCCCGTCCGCCTGCTGCGGCCTCGTCGGCATCAAGCCCGGGCTCGGCACCGTGCCGGCGGACCTGGGCGCCGGCTCCTGGTTCGACATGGCCGAGAACGGGCCCCTCGGCACCACGGTCGACGACGTCGCCCTCGTGCTGTCGGTGCTCGCCGGCGACCCGTCGCTCGCCTCGCCGTCGACGCCGTCCGGGCTGCGCGTCGCGCTCTCGGTGAAGGCACCGGCGCCGGCCACGCCCGTCGACGCCGCGTACGTCGACGCCGCCCGCAGCACCGCCGACGCGCTCGCCGGCGCGGGGCACGCGGTGCGGGAGGCGGACCCGCCGTACAGCACGTCGATGATGACCGCCGCGACGCTGCACTGGTTCGCCGGAACGCTGCGCGACCTCGAGCAGCTGCCGCACCCCGAGCGCGTGGAGCGCCGCGTCGCCCGGCACGCCGCCCTCGGGCGGCTCGTCCTGCGCCGGGGCGGCCCGCCGGCGAGCGCGCGCGAGAAGTGGCGGGCCGCCGCCGAGGCGTTCTTCGGCGACCACGACGTGCTGCTCACCCCCGCGCTCGCGCAGCGCCCGCTGCCGGCGGTGCGGTGGGGGCAGCGGTCGTGGCTGTCGAACGTCATGAGCAACAGCCGGTACGCGCCGTTCGCGGCGCCGTGGAACCTCGCCGGGTGGCCGGCGATGGCCGTCCCGGCCGGTGTGCACCCGAAGGGGACGCCGCTGTCGGTGCAGCTCGTCGCGCGGCCGGGCGGGGAGGCGCTGCTGCTGGCGGTGGCCAAGCAGCTGGAGGAGCTGCGGCCGTGGGCGCGGCTGGCGCCGCTGGGGTGACGGTGGTGCGACGGCTGTCCGCCACCGTGCTGACTGCCGTGCTGGCTGCCGGGCTCGCGGTGGTCGGGGTCGCCGCGGTGCGGCGGCCGTACGCCGACCTACAGCGCAACGCGCTCGCCGCTGCGGCGGTGGTGCTGGCGCTCGCGCTGCTCGCCGTGGTGCTCCGGAGGGTCCTGCGTGCTGCGGCCAGGGCGATCGCTGACGAGTGGCGCCCGCGCAGGTAGGAGGCGCCTCGCGAGCACGTGGCTGCGACAGTCCCCGCGGCTTCTCCACAGGGCTCCAAAGGGTCTCTGACCTGCGGTTCTTGTCGTAGGTCGGGGCTAGGTTCGTCGTCATGGGAGCAGCGCTCGGGGCACTGGCGGCGGCGGTCGACGACGCCGTCGCGGTGCCGGTGCGCGACCTGGGCGCGACGGAGCTGCAGGTGCTGATCGCCGGGGTCCAGGCGGAGGCGGACCGGCTCGTCGGGTGGGTGTCGTGCGCCGCGGGGCAGCTGGCTTCCGTGACCGGTGGTCGGGTCGCGACCGAGGACGGCGGCGACCGGTCGATCGCCGGGTGGCTGGCGGAGGCGACGCGCACGTCGGTGGGTTCTGCCGGGTCGCGGTTGCGGGTGTCGACGGCCTTGCGGGACCTGCCGCTGGTGGCGCAGGCGGTGCTGGACGGGGTGCTGACGCAGGAGCAGGCCGCGGTCCTCGCGCGGCTCGTCGGACGCATCCCGACCTCGTCGCTGGCCGAGGTGGAGCCGCAGATGATCGAGGTCGCGGCCGGGCGCGACCCCTCGGCCCTGGCCCAGTGGGTGCGGCACCTGATCGCGACGCACTGCGAACCTTCGCTCGAGGCCGACGAGGCGCGGGCGCACGAGCGCAGGCACCTGACCATGCGGCGCTGCCCGGGCTCGCCGAACGAGCGCTGCGGGCCGAGGAGGACCTGCCGGCGCACGGCGGGCACCGGCCGCAGCTCAGCTACGTCCTGCCGGCCGACTGGGCCGCCCGCACCTCCTGCACCGACTGCCGGCCGTGCCCCGACCACGCACCGGCGGCGGTCGCCGACACGGTGGTGGCGTCGCTCCCCGGCCATGCCGGGGTGCCGGCCGAGCACGGCTGCGCGACCGGCGCCTGGACCGGCCCGGCCACGCGGTCCCGCGTCGAGGCGCTGCTGTGCGACGCCCGCCTCACCCGGGTACTCCTCGACGGCACCGGCCAGGTCCGCGGCCTCGAGACGCTCACCGACACCGTCACCGCGAGCCAGCGGCGGGCGCTCGCCGCCCGCGACCTCGGCTGCGCCGCCCGCGACTGCACCCGCCCACCGGCCGCCTGCGACGCCCACCACCTGCTCGAGGTCTCCCGCGGCGGCGCCACCACGCTGTCGAACCTCGTGCTCCTGTGCCGACGGCACCACGTCCTGTGGCACCGCGGCCAACTGCGGCTGACCGACCTGCACGTCCCCTGGCACCCGTCGGCGGCGGACAGACCGCCTGACCGGCTGCGGGACTGGGGTCCGATCCGCGCCGGCTGACCGCCGCCGTCCTGCGCGGTCCTGCGGTGTGCTCCCTACCTCCCTCTGCCCGGCGATAGCCTCGGGCCATGCGCTGGCTGGACCGCTGGCTCACGCGGCGGCACTCCGAGCCGGCGCCGTTCGACTGCTCCTGGTGCGAGCCGCCAGGCGGTGAAGGGCGCCGCCACGACATGTGCACGGGCACGGCGGTGAGGCCGCACGGGCAGGGAGTCCTGTCGCTGGCGGTCGAGGGCCGGTGCGCGTGCGCGCTGCGGGGTCATGGAGCCGACCCGGCCCGGCGACCGGCCCATGACGACTGAGCGCGGGAGGCCGACGCGGCTCGGACTGCTGGGGCTGCTGGCCGTCGTGCTCGTCCTCGGCGGCCCTGCGCTGGGCCACGCCGTCGCGGTCGCGGTCGGGGTGCCGACGTGGCTCGGACAGGCCGCGGGCTTCGTCGTCGGCTTCGCCGTCTCGACCGTCGTCCTGCGCCGGGCCTACGCCCGCGGCTGAGGGGCGCCCCGCCTCCGCAGGAGGCCCCGCCGCGGGCGGACAGGTAGGCCTGCCGGGCGCACGTGCGTAGGAGCACTCAGGACGACGGCCCGAGGCGGCAGCACCCTCGACGCATGACGCAGACGACCTCGGTCCCCCTCCCGCTCCGCAACACCCCCGCCTTCTTCGCGCAGGCGGCGATCAGCTTCGGCGTCGCCGCGGTGGCGGTCGGCATCGGCATCACCTACCTGCCGGTCGACCG
>DATMKB010000255.1:0-9055 GCA_035553635.1 Mycobacteriales bacterium | reverse complement strand
ACGCCCTCGAGCCGCATCGAGCCGTGCGCCGACAGGCCCGGCACCCGCAGCCGGAAGGTCAGGGCGCCGGCGGTGGTGGTCACGAGGCCGGTGCGGGTCGGCTCCGTGATGACGGCGGCGTCGCCCCGGTAGCCGCGGCGCAGGGTGGCGAAGGTGCCCAGGCCGCCGTCCTCCTCGCCGACGACGCTCTGCAGCTGCAGCCGCCCGCGCAGCCGGACGCCCGCCGCGTGCAGCGCCTCGACGGCGACGAGCGCGGACACCAGGCCGGCCTTCATGTCGCAGGCGCCGCGGCCGAGCACCCGGCCGCCGCGCAGCTCGCCGGAGAACGGGTCGGTGGTCCAGGCGCTGCGGTCGCCCGCCGGCACGACGTCGACGTGGCCGTTGAGCACGAGCACCGGGCCGTCGCCGTCGCCGGTGCTGCCGACCAGGCCCCAGGCCTCGTCGCGGGGCGCCTCCATGCCCGGGAAGTCCGGGTCGGCGGTGGTCTCGTCGAGGTCGATGCGCCAGAGGTCGACGTCGGTGCCCGCGGCGTCGAGCACGCGCGCCAGCCGGTGCTGCGCCTCGCTCTCGGCCGCCGAGCCGGTGGTGCTGGGGATGCGGACGAGCTCCTGCAGCAGCGCGGTGACGCGCGCCGGGTCGACGAGGTCCAGGGCGCGGGCGACGGCGGGGTCGCCGTCGTGTCCGGGGTCCGGCTCGGGGGCGGTGCGGCGCTGGGCGGGGACGGTCACCCGGAGATGGTCCGGCACGAGAACCGCTGCGCACCAGGCCCTTCCGGACCATCCGGGGTGGTCCGGAAGGATCCGACCCTCAGGGGCGGACGCTGGCGAGCGCGCCCGGCAGCTCGTCGAGCAGCTCGCGGGCGAGGAAGCCGATCGGCGCGGTGCGGGCCGAGAGCCGGTCGCCGGCGGTGGAGTGCAGGTGCTGGCCGTGCACGGCGGCCTGCGCGGGCTCCGCGCCGCGGGCGAGCAGCCCGGCGACGACGCCGGCCAGCACGTCGCCGGAGCCGGAGGTGCCCAGGCCGGGGCCGCCCGCCTCGTCCGCCCAGGTGCGGCCGTCGGGGGCCGCCACGCCGCCGTGCGCCGCCACCGCGGCGCCGTAGCGCTCGGCGACGGCCCGCGCCGCCTCGACGCCCTCCAGGTCGGTGCCGCCGAGCAGCTCGGCCACCTCGCCGGCGTTCGGCGTGAGGACGAGCCGGCCCCGCAGCCCCTCGGCGGCGGCGGGCACGCGGGCCAGCGCCCCCAGCGCGACGGCGTCGAGCACGACGGGCACCTCGGGCAGGCCGGGGAGCAGGGCCTCGAGCAGCGCGGCGGTGCCCTCCCGGCCCAGCAGCCCGGGCCCCACCAGGACGGCGTCGGCGCGCTCGGCGAGGGAGCACAGGTCGTCGACGCAGGCGGTGCCCAGCGAGCCGGCCTCGTCGGGCGGCAGCCCGGTCACCATGGCCTCGGGCAGCGCCACGGCGAGCGGCACGGCGGTGGGCGCGACGGTGGCGACCTTGAGCTTGCCGGCCCCGACGCGCAGCGCCGCGAGGCCCGCCAGCAGCACGGCGCCGGGCGTGCTCACCGCACCGCCGACGACGAGCACGGTGCCGCGCGCGTGCTTGCCGCCGTCGCCGTCGGGCTGGGGGAGGGGCCAGGAGCGCAGCAGGTGCGGCGTCACCGGGCGCGGCTCAGCGCGGGGCACCGGGCACGTCCGGCTCGGCGGTGATGTCCTCGTCCTCGGCCGCGAGGTGGTCGACGACGTTGTAGGCCTCGAGCCGCAGGCCGCCGTGCACCCCCACCGAGGGGTCGTGCCGGTAGCGGGTGAGGGAGCAGTTGGCCACCTCGGCCTGCCGGTCGACCTCGAGCACCTGCTGCTCGGTCATCTCCTCCAGCACGTAGCGCACGAGCAGCACGACCACCTGGTGGGCGACGAGCGCGACCCGCTCGCCGGCGGCGTCGCGGCGCACGGCGTCGAGGGCCGCGCGCAGCCGCAGCAGGACGTCCGACCACGACTCCCCGCCCGGAGGCCGGTGGTAGAACTTGCCGAGCCGGGTCCGGCGGTCCGACTCCTCCGGGAACTGCGCCGTGATGCCCTTGCGCGTCAGGCCGTCGAGGACGCCGAACTCCCGCTCCCGCAGCCGCTCGTCGACGACGACGGGCACCTCCAGGCCCGCCGCGGTGAGCAGGCCCTCCGCCGTCTGCCGGGCGCGCAGGTAGGGCGAGGTCCAGACGACGGTGGGGCGCTCGTCCTCGGGCTGCCGCCCGAACCAGCGGCCGAGCGCCTCGGCCTGGCCGTGGCCGGTGCCGGACAGCGGGACGTCCATGTCGCGCTCGGCGATGTCGATGCGCTCGAGCCCCTGCGCCTCCGCGGCGTCGCGGGCGACGTTGCCGGCGCTCTCGCCGTGCCGCACCACCCAGAGGACCGAGGGCCAGCCGGGACCGGGGGAGGGGTGCACGGGCGTCCTCTGCCCGGGTGCGCGGGCGGTCACACGAGGGGCGGGGACGGGCCTTCCGCGACTACCCTCGGGGACGTGCGGCGCTTCCTCGTCCCCCGGTGGCTGGGCCTGCACGTGCTGCTGGCGGTGAGCCTCGTCGTGCTCGTGCGCGTCGGCGTCTGGCAGTGGGACAAGGCGGAGTCCGGCGAGGGCAGCTGGCAGAACTACGGCTACGCGCTGCAGTGGTGGCTGTTCGCCGGCTTCGCGGTCTTCCTCTACGTCAAGCTCGTGCTCGACGAGCTCGACCCGTCCCGGCTCGAGCAGCCGGAGCAGCCCGACCTCCCGCCGGTGGTGCAGCGCCATGCGCCGCCGCCCGCGGACGACGAGGACGACGAGCTCGCCGCCTACAACCGCTACCTGCGCGAGCTGCACGAGCGGTCGCCGTGAGCCCCGTGCAGGGGCCGCTGCGGCGCTACCGCGTCATGGCGGTCGTGGTCACCGTGGCGCTGTTCGTCCTGCTGGTCGGCATGGTGCTGCGCTACGGGTTCGGCCACCCCGAGTTCTCCGAGGCGTACAGCCCCGTGCACGGCGCGCTGTACATCGTCTACCTCGTCACCGTGGTGGGCCTCGGCCGCGCGGCGCGCTGGTCGCTCGCGCGCACGGTCGGGGTCATGCTCGCCGGGGCGGTGCCGGTGGTGTCGTACCTCGTCGAGCGGCGGGTCGTGCACGACCTCCGGACGACGTCGCCCTAGCCGCCGATCTGCTCGGCGGAGATGTTCGCGAGGCGGACCTCGCCGCGCGCCACCAGCTTGCCCGCCTCGTCGGTGACGGCGACCTGCCACAGCTGCTGCGTCCGCCCGCGGTGCACCGGCGTCGCCTCGACGTCGAGCACCCCCTCGCGCACGGCGCGCAGGAAGTTCGTGTGGTTCGAGACGCCGACGACGTGCCCGCCCTCGGAGCGGCCGCCGAACCACAGCGCGCCGCCGACGCTCGCCGTCGTCTCGACGACCGAGCAGTACACGCCGCCGTGGACGATGCCGTAAGGCTGCTGCAGGTGCGGCCCGACGGGCAGCCGGGCCGTGACGCGGTCGCCGTCGGCGGAGGTGAGCTCGAGGCCCAGGACGTCGTCGAACGAGCTGCCGGTGCTGGGGGTGTCCGTCACGCCGCGGACCCTACGGCCGGCACGCTGCTTGACGCCTCAAGCACCAGGGCGCACACTGGGTGCATGAGCGCTCAAGCACCGTGGCTGGACCCGGTAGAGGCGCGCGCCTGGCGCGGCGTCGTCACCGTGCTGCAGCTGCTGCCGCTGGCCCTCGACCGGCAGCTCCAGGCCGACGCCGGCCTCACGCACGCCGACTACGCCGTGCTGGCCGTCCTGTCCGACGCCCCCGACGGCGTCCTGCGCATGAGCGCGCTCGCGACCGGCACCGGCACGTCGCAGAGCCGGCTCTCCCACGCCGTCCGGCGGCTGGAGGAGCGGGGCTGGGTCGAGCGGCGGCGCTGCGACGACGACGGCCGGGGCGCGCTCGCCGCCCTGACCGCCGCCGGCCGGGCGGTGCTCGCGGCCGCTGCGCCCGGCCACGTGGCGGAGGTCCGCCGCCGGGTGCTCGAGCCCCTCAGCCGCGAGCAGGTCGCCGCCCTCGCCGACGCCGCCGGCGCGCTCGCCGAGCACCTGCTCGCCACCGTCCCCGTCGACCCGCCCCGGGCCGGCCGTCCCGCCTCGTCCTAGGAGCCCCCGCATGCCCGTCCAGCGCCTCAACCACGCCGTCCTCTACGTCCGCGACGTCGCGCGCAGCACCGCCTTCTACCGCGACGTCCTCGGCTTCCGCACCGTGACGGAGGTCCCCGGCCGCGCCGCCTTCCTGCAGGCCGAGGGCAGCACGAACGACCACGACCTCGGCCTGTTCGCCGTCGGCGCCGCCGCGGGGGACTCGCCGGCCGGCCGCGGCGCCGTCGGCCTGTACCACCTGGCGTGGGAGGTCGACACGCTCGGCGAGCTCGAGCGCGTCCTCGGCCGCCTGGCCGAGGCGGGCGCGCTCGTCGGCGCCAGCGACCACGGCACGACCAAGGCGCTTTACGCCCGCGACCCCGACGGCCTGGAGTTCGAGGTCAGCTGGCTCGTGCCCGCCGACCACCTGCCGGTCGAGGACGGCCCCCTGACGGCGCCGCTCGACCTCGACCGCGAGCTGGCCCGCTACGGCCGCGAGCTCGTCGGCGGCACGGGGGTCTCGCACCGCTGACCTGCCCGTAGGGTCGGAGCCATGCCCACCTCGCGCGTCCGCGTCGCCACCGGGATGGAGCTCGCCTACGAGACCTTCGGCGCGCCCCAGGACCCCGCGGTGGTCCTCGTCATGGGCCTCGGCACGCAGATGCTCGCCTGGCCCGACCGGCTCTGCGAGGACCTCGCGGAGCGGGGCCTGCACGTCGTGCGCTTCGACAACCGCGACGTCGGCGAGAGCACCCACCTGGAGGGGGTGCGGGCGCCGAAGCTGGTCGACCTCGTGACCCGGCGCAAGCGGCCGCCGTACACGGTGGACGACATGGCCGACGACTGCGCCGGCCTGGTCGACGCGCTCGGCCTGCGCGACGTCCACCTCGTCGGCGCCTCGCTCGGCGGCTACATCGCCCAGACCGTCGCCCTGCGGCACGAGGAGAAGCTGGCCAGCCTCACGCTGTTCATGACCTCCACCGGCTCGCGGCGCGTCGGCCAGCCCGACCCGCGGCTGCTGAGCCGGCTCGTCAAGGGCCGCTCGGCCTCGAGCCGCGAGGAGGCGGTGGACGCGGTGCTCGACACCTTCCGCGTCATCGGCAGCAAGGGCTACGCCCTCGACGAGGAGCACCTGCGCGACCTCGCCGGCCGCAGCTGGGACCGCGGTTACGACCGGCAGGGCTACTACCGGCAGCTGGCCGCCGCCGTCGCGCAGCGCGACCGCACCGCGCGGCTGCGCCGGCTGCGCCTGCCGACGCTCGTGGTGCACGGGCTCGCCGACCCGCTGGTGCGCCCGAGCGGCGGCCTGGCCGTGGCCGAGGCGGTGCCCGGGGCGCGCTTCGTCGGCTTCGCCGGCATGGGGCACGACCTCCCGTCCGCGCTGTGGGGCGAGTTCGCCGACCTCATCGCCGGCAACGTGCAGCGCGCGCTGGCCGCCGACGTCGCCGTCTGAGCGCCGTGCCGCTCGTCCTCTCGCCGGAGCCGGAGTCGCCCCGCCTTGCGCGGCACTGGATGGTCGAGCGGCTCGACGAGCTGAAGCGCTCCGGCGTCGAGGACGTCGTCCTGCTCCTGCTCTCCGAGCTCGTCACCAACGTGGTGCTGCACGCGCGGACGCCGTGCGAGGTGCTCGTGCGCCCGGCCGGCGAGGGCGTGCGCGTCGAGGTGCAGGACGACAGCCGGCGCCGGCCGCGGCCGCGCGTCGGCGGTCAGGAGGCCACGACCGGCCGCGGGCTGGTGCTGCTCGACGCGCTGTCGGACGACTGGGGCGCCGACGACCTCCCCGGCGGCGGCAAGGTGGTCTGGTTCGAGGTGCGCTCGGCGGAGGGCCGCTGGCCCGACCCGGCCGTCGACGACGCGCAGGAGGAGAGCTGATGGACCAGAGCCCGCTCATCACCGTGGGGCTGCCGCTCGCGCTGTTCGTCATCATGGTCGGCATCGGCCTGACGCTCACGGCCGACGACTTCCGCCGGGAGGCCCGGGCGCCGCGCGGCGTCGTCGTCGGCACGCTGGCGCAGCTGCTGCTCATGCCGCTGCTCGGCTTCGCAGTGGCGCTCCTGCTCGACCTGCCGGCGGCTCTCGCGGTCGGCCTCGTGGTGGCGGCGTCGTGCCCTGGCGGCAGCACGAGCAACGTCATCGCGCACCTGGCTCGCGCGAACGTCGCGCTGTCGATCGTGCTCACGGTGCTCGCGAGCCTCGGCACGATCCTCACGCTGCCCTTCTTCGTGGGCCGCGCGCTCGACCGGTGGGGCAGCGAGGGCGACCTCGCCGACGTCGCCGTGTCGCTGCCGCTCGACCGCACGCTCGGCCTGCTGGTCGGCGTCGTGCTGCTGCCGGTGGCGATCGGCATGGCGGTGCGGCGCCGCTCGCGCGACCGCGCGTTGCGGCTCGAGAAGGCGGTGTCGGCCTTCGGCGGGCTCGTGCTCGCCCTGCTCATCGTCGGCATCGCCGTCTCGGTGCGCGACCGGCTCGGGGAGCTGCTCGCCGCGGCGGGCCCGGCGGCGCTGCTGCTCAACGCCGGCGGCCTGGCCGTCGGCTGGCTCGTCGCGACGGGTGCCCGGCTGCCGGTCGCCGACCGGCTCACCACGGCCGTCGAGCTCGGGGTGAAGAACACGACGCTGGGCCTGCTCATCGCCATCACGGTGCTCGGGTCCGACGAGATCGCCGTGCCGTCGGCCGTCTACGGCCTGCTCATGTACGTGTCGGCCGGGCTGCTCATCGCCTACGGCCGGCGGCGGTCGCGCGTCCCGGTCTGACGGCCGGTCGGCGCTGTGGTGAGGTGATCTCCGCAGACCCTGACCCCCCGCCCGAGGAGCCGCACGCCCATGACCACCCCCGACCTCGACGGTCTCGTCGTCGCCGTCCTCGGCGGCACCGGCCCGCAGGGCCGCGGCCTGGCCCGCCGCTTCGCCGCCGCGGGGCTGCGCGTGGTGCTCGGGAGCCGCAGCGCCGAGCGGGCGCAGGAGACGGCCGCGTCCCTCGGCGACGGCGTCACCGGTGCCGACAACCGGGGCGCCGCCGAGCAGGGCGACGTCGTCGTCGTGGCGGTGCCGTGGGACGGCCACGCCGACCTGCTGCGCGAGCTGGCCCCGGTGCTCGAGGGCAAGGTCGTCGTCGACTGCGTCAACCCGCTGGGCTTCGACAAGCAGGGCGCGTACGCGCTCGCCGTCGAGGAGGGCTCGGCCGCGCAGCAGGCGCAGGCGCTGCTGCCGGGCAGCCGCGTCGTCGGCGCCTTCCACCACGTCAGCGCCGTGCTGCTGGAGGACCCGGAGGTCGCGAGCATCGACACCGACGTGCTCGTGCTCGGCGACGACCGGGAGGCCACCGACCTCGTGCAGGAGCTGGCGGGCCGCGTCCCCGGCATGCGCGGCGTGTACGGCGGGCGGCTGCGCAACGCGCACCAGGTCGAGGCCCTCACCGCCAACCTCATCAGCGTCAACCGCCGCTACAAGGCGCACGCGGGGCTCCGCGTGACCGACGTCTGATGGCGGGGCCGCTGGCGGGCCTGCGGGTGGTCGAGCTCGCGGGCATCGGTCCCGCCCCGCACGCGTGCATGGTGCTGGCCGACCTCGGCGCCGAGGTGGTGCGCGTCGAGCGCCCGGCGCGCTTCGACCTCACCGACCCTGCCAAGGACGTCCTGCTCCGCGGCCGCCGGTCGGTCACGGCCGACCTCAAGGCCCCGGACGGCGTCGCGCTGGTGCTCGACCTCGTCGAGCGCGCCGACGTGCTCGTCGAGGGCTTCCGCCCGGGCGTCGCCGAGCGGCTCGGCGTCGGGCCGCAGGAGTGCGCCGCGCGCAACCCCCGCCTGGTGTACGCGCGCATGACCGGCTGGGGCCAGGACGGGCCGATGGCGCCGCGCGCCGGGCACGACCTGAACTACCTCGGGCTCACCGGCACCCTGTCGGCCATCGGCCGGGCGGGGGAGCGGCCCGCCGTGCCGCTCAACCTCGTCGCCGACTTCGGCGGCGGCTCCATGCTGCTCGTGGTGGGCGTGCTCGCGGCGCTGGTCGAGCGGCAGGCGTCGGGGCAGGGCCAGGTCGTCGACGCCGCGATGGTCGACGGCGTCGCGACGCTGTCGGCGATGCTCTGGTCGTTCCGCGCGCAGGGCCTGTGGGGCGACGCCCGCGGCACCAACGCCCTCGACGGCGGCGCGCCCTGGTACGACACCTACGCGTGCAAGGACGGCAAGCACCTGGCCGTCGGTCCGATCGAGCCGCAGTTCTACGCGGCGATGCTCGAGCGCCTCGGGCTCGCGGACGCCGACCTGCCGCACCAGCTCGACCCCGCGGGCTGGCCGGTGCTGCGCAAGGCGTTCACCGCCGCGTTCGCCTCCCGCACCCGCGACGAGTGGGCGGAGGTGTTCGACGGCGTCGACGCCTGCGTCACGCCGGTCGTCGAGCTCGCCGAGGCAGGGGCGCAGCCGCACCTCGCCGCGCGCGGCACCCTCGTCGACGTCGACGGCGTGCTGCAGCCGGCGCCGGCGCCGCGGTTCTCGCGCACGCCGCCGCAGCAGCCGCCCCCGCCCGGCCAGCCCGGCGCCGACACCGACGCCGTGCTGCGCGACTGGGGCGTGGCGCGGTGACCGGGCCGGGCGACGACGCCGCGCCGATGGACCTCGCCGCGGCCGAGCGGGCGGTGGCCGACCTGCTCGCGGCGCTGGGCCAGGACGCCTCGCGGCCGTCCCTGCAGGACACCCCGCGCCGCGTCGCGAAGGCCTACGCCGAGCTGCTGGGCCCGCGCGCCTTCGACCTGACGACGTTCCCGAACGACGAGGGCTACGACGAGATGGTCGTCGCGCGCGGCATCCCGTTCTCCTCGCTCTGCGAGCACCACCTGCTGCCGTTCGTCGGCGTCGCGCACGTCGCGTACGTGCCGGGCGACCGCATCCTCGGGCTGTCGAAGCTGGCCCGCGTCGTGGAGATGTTCAGCCGGCGGCT
>DATMKB010000254.1:0-4938 GCA_035553635.1 Mycobacteriales bacterium | reverse complement strand
TTCCCGGCGACGCTCGTCGCGGCGCTCCCGCTGCTGGTGGCGCTCCCTGGAACGGGCGTCCTCGCGTCGGGCCTGCTGGCCGGTCTCACGCTCGGCACGGGGGCCGTCGTCGCGCCGCTGCAGCGCCGGCTCGGCTCGTGGACGGCCGTGGCCGCGGCCGCCAGCGGCACGGCCGGCTACGGGCTCGCCGCGGTCGCCGCCGGCGCGCAGCAGTGGCCGTGGCTGCTGCCCGCCGCGCTGCTGCTCGGCGCCGGGGGCGGCTGGTCGCTCGCCGCCGGCCTCTCGCTCACCGGCCGGCTCGCGCCGACCGCCCGCCGCGGCGCGCTGACGGGCGTCTTCTACACGTGCGCGTACGTCGGCTTCGCGGCGCCGTACGTCGTCACCTCCGCGGCGGCGCGCACCGGCGACCTGCCGCCGTTGCTCGTCGCCACGGCCCTGACGGGGGCGCTCGCCGTCCGGCTGGTGCCACCTGCGCGTGCCGGCGCCCTGTGAGGCTGGGTACCGTCGTGGCCGTGCCAGCAGGAGACGGCAGTACCCGGCCCCGGACGGGGCCGTGAACGAGACGCTGCTCAACGTCGGGCTCATCGGCGTCTTCATCCTCGTCGGCGCGCTGTTCGCCGGCGCCGAGATCGCCCTGGTCTCGCTGCGCGAGAGCCAGGTCAAGGCGCTCGCGGAGAAGGGCCGTCGCGGCGAGAAGGTCGCGAAGCTCGTCAGCGACCCCAACCGCTTCCTCGCATCCGTGCAGGTCGGGGTGACGCTCGCCGGCTTCCTGTCGGCGGCGTTCGGCGCGGCGACGCTCGCCGGCAGCCTCGCCCCCGTGCTCGAGGACGCCGGGCTGCCCGCCGGCGCGGCGCAGACCGTGGCGCTCGTCGGCATCACGCTCGTCATCAGCTACTTCAGCCTGGTGTTCGGCGAGCTCGTGCCCAAGCGGCTGGGGCTGCAGCGGTCCGAGGGCTACGCGATGGTCACCGCCGGCTTCCTCGACCGCATCGCGACGCTGTTCCGCCCGGTCATCTGGCTGCTCTCGCGCAGCACGAACGGCGTGGTGCGCCTGCTCGGGCTCGACCCGGAGGAGCAGGGCGGCGCCATCACCGAGGACGAGCTGCGCGGCCTGGTGGCGGCGCACGAGTCGCTCACCACCGACGAGCGCAAGCTCATCGACGAGGTCTTCGCCGCGGGGGAGCGGCAGCTGCGCGAGGTGATGATCCCGCGCACGGAGGTCGCCTTCCTCGAGGCCTCCATGACGGTCACCCGCGCCATGCGCCTCACCGCCGAGCAGCCGCACTCGCGCTACCCGGTGGCTCGCGACTCGCAGGACGACGTCGCGGGCTTCGTGCACGTGCGCGACCTGTTCATGCCGGCCGCCAAGGCGCGCGGCCTCAAGGTCGCCGACGTCACCCGCGACGTGAAGCTCCTGCCGGCGTCGAAGAAGGTGCTGCCGGCGATGTCGGAGATGCGCCGCGAGGGCCACCACATGGCGATCGTCGTCGACGAGTACGGCGGCACCGCGGGCATCGTGACGCTCGAGGACCTCATCGAGGAGGTCATCGGCGACATCCGCGACGAGTACGACGAGCGCGAGGGCGACCCCCTGCAGTTCCGCGGCGGCGAGGTCGAGGCTGACGGCCTGCTCAACCTCGACGAGGTCCACGAGCAGACCGGCGTGCGCCTGCCCGAGGGGCCGTACGAGACGCTCGCGGGGTACGTCATGGCCTGCCTCGGCCACGTGCCGCGCATCGGCGATGCCGTCGAGGTCGACGGGCACCGGCTCGAGGTCACCGAGCTCGACGGGCGGCGGGCCGCGCGGGTGCGCGTGACGCCGCTGGAGGTCGTCCCCGAGGAGCAGCAGGAGGTCCCGGCGTGAGCAAGCGCGTGCGCAACGAGCACGAGGGCCCGGCCGACGTGCAGCGGGTCTTCGCCGTCCTCACGTCCGAGGACTTCGCCGCGTGCAAGGCCGAGCGGTTCGGCGACGACAGCCGCATCGTCCGGCGGGAGGAGGCGCCCGACGGCGGCGTCACCGTCGTCGTGTCGCGCGAGCTGCCGGCCGGCGTGCCCGGCTTCCTGCAGCGCTTCCTGCCGAAGGACGGGCGCGTCGTCGAGACGCACGTGTGGGGCCCGGAGCAGGACGGCGCGCGGCGGGGCACGTGGAGCGCCGACATCGCCGGGGCGCCGGCGCGCCTGGGCGGCACGATGTCGCTGACGCCGACGCCGTCGGGCGGCTGCCGGCACGTCATCGAGGGAGAGGTCTCCGTGCGGGTGCCGGTGGTCGGCGGCAAGGCGGAGTCGTTCATCGCCGAGATGGTGGAGAAGCTCGCGCAGAAGGAGGCCGAGCTCCTCACGACGCAGGTCTGAGCAGCTCCCGGGCCAGCCCGGCCACCAGCGGCGCGGTGATCGTGCCGCGGCCCAGGCCGAGCTCGACGAAGGCGTCGAACGCGCGCTGGGAGCGGGCGGCCGCGCGCACGCCGGCGTCGACGACGCCGGGGCGCTGGGTGGCGCGGGCGATGACCGTCGTGTGGCGCAGGTGCCGGCCGAGCGCGCGCCGCAGGTCGTGCCGCAGCACCGCGCCGGCCGCCGGTCCGGTGAGCGCCGCCGCGCCGGCGAGGCGACCGGACAGCAGCGCGTAGTAGATGCCCTCGCCGGTCAGCGGGTTGACGAGCGACGCCGCGTCGCCGGCGAGCAGCACGCGGCCGTCGGGTTGCCGCGGTCGCGACGTCGACAGCGGCAGGTGGTGGCTGACCAGGCGCTCGGCGTCGACGTCCAGCATCTCGCGCAGCCGGCCGTGCAGCACCGCGCGGCCGCCCTGCTCCTTCGCCCGCAGCCGCGGCAGCAGCATCCCGTAGCCGACGTTCGCGCCGCCCTGCCCGTCGGCGAACGACCACGCGTAGGCCGGCCAGTCCTCCTCGTCGACGAGGATGAGCTGCTCGGGCTCGCCGGGCGGCGCGGGGGCGTAGCCGCGCACCGCGACGGCCGTCGCCTCCGCCGGCTGGCGCGGCACCCCGAGCAGCCGCCGCACGACGCCGTTCGCGCCGTCCGCGCCCACCACCGCCCGGCCGGCCACCTCCCCGTCGAGCACGACGGCGTCCGCCCGCACCTCCATGCGGCGCACGGAGTGCTGCTGCAGCACCGCACCCGCCGCGACGGCGCGCTCGACGAGCCGGGCGTCGAAGACCTCGCGCGGCACCACGTGGTCGGGGCGGGGCAGCGTGCGCGCCACCTCCGACCCGCGCGGCGAGCGCAGCCGCAGCCGGTGCACCGGGGTGCGGTCGGCCAGGACGTCCTCGACGCCCAGCCGCCTCAGCTCGTCGACGGCGTGCGGCGCGATGCCGTCGCCGCAGGACTTGTCGCGCGGGAACGCGGCGCGGTCGAGCAGCAGCACGCGCGCGTCCGGCTGTCGCTGCAGCGCCGACAGCGCCGCCGCCGAGCCGGCCGGTCCGGCGCCCACCACCACGACGTCCCACACGCGGGCCAGCCTCGCAGCGGCCCGCCCGACCCGCAGCCCGGGGGTGGTGGAATGGGCCCGTGCAGACCAGCCCGTCCCGCCCCCGCGTGCTCTCCGGGATCCGCCCCACGGGGGAGAGCTTCCAGCTCGGCAACTACGTGGGCGCCGTCCGGCACTGGGCCGCGATGCAGGACGAGAACGAGTGCTTCTTCTTCCTCGCCGACCTGCACGCGCTCACCGACACCCCCGACCCGGGCAAGCTGCGGCAGCGCACCCGCGAGGCCGTCGCCGAGCTGCTCGCCATGGGCGTCGACCCCGAGCGGTCCGCCGTCTTCGCCCAGAGCCACCTGCCCGAGCACGCCGAGCTCGGCTGGGTGCTCGGCTGCCTCACCGGCTTCGGCGAGGCCAGCCGCATGACGCAGTTCAAGGAGAAGGGCGGGGGCACGGTCGGGCTGTTCACGTACCCGGTGCTGCAGGCCGCCGACATCCTCATGTACCAGGCCGACGCCGTCCCGATCGGCGAGGACCAGCGCCAGCACCTCGAGCTCACCCGCGACCTGGCGCAGCGCTTCAACGCCCGCTACGGCGAGACCTTCCGCCTGCCCGCGCCGTACCAGGGCAAGCCCGGCGCGCGCATCAAGGACCTGCAGGACCCGGCCCGCAAGATGAGCAAGAGCATCGGCGGCACGGGCACCGTGTGGGTGCTCGACGACGCGAAGACCATCACGAAGAAGGTCAAGAGCGCGGTCACCGACACCGGGCGCGAGGTGCGGGCCGCCGACGACAAGCCCGGCATCAGCAACCTGCTCACGGTCCTGTCGGTGTGCACGGGCACCGAGGTCGAAGCGCTCGAGCGGCAGTACGAGGGCAAGGGCTACGGCGACTTCAAGGCCGACGTCGCCGAGGCCGTCGTGGCGCTGCTCGCGCCGGTGCGCGAGCGGTGGACCGAGCTCGTTGCCGACCCGGCGCACCTCGACGAGGTGCTCGCGGCGGGGGCCGAGCGGGCCCGCGAGACGGCGCGCGCGACGATGTCCGCCGTGCGCGAGAAGGTCGGCCTCCTGGCACCGGCGCGCTGATGCCGCACCGTCGTGCGCACCGCGACTTCGGCGTCGCCATCGGGCTGCCGGAGCCGTTCACCAGCGAGCTCCAGGGCTGGCGCGAGCGCCTCGGCGACCCGAACGCCGCGGGCATCCCGCCGCACATCACGCTGCTGCCGCCCACCGCGCTGTCGGGTGAGGAGCTGCCGGAGGTCGAGGAGCACCTGCGGCGCATCGCCGCGGGCGAGTCGCCCTTCGAGGTGCACCTGCGCGGCTCCGCGACGTTCCGGCCGGTGTCGCCGGTCGTGTTCGTCCCGCTCGTGCGCGGCATCAGCGAGTGCGAGCGGGTGGAGTCGCAGGTGCGCTCCGGTCCGCTCGCGCGCACGCTCGCCTTCCCGTACCACCCGCACGTCACCGTGGCGCACGACCTCGGCGAGGAGGCGCTCGACCGCGCCTTCACCG
>DATMKB010000253.1:0-8360 GCA_035553635.1 Mycobacteriales bacterium | reverse complement strand
TCGTTCCAGGCCGTCTACAACGCGAGCAAGAGCTTCGTGCAGAGCTTCGCCGAGGCGCTGCAGGACGAGCTGAAGGACACCGCCGTCACGGTCACGAGCCTCATGCCGGGCCCCACCGAGACGGAGTTCTTCGCACGGGCGGACCTGCTCGACACCCGCGTCGGCCGCAGCAGCAGCAAGGACGACGCCGGCGAGGTGGCGCGCCAGGGCTACGACGCGTGGATGGCCGGCGAGCGCCGCATCGTCGCCGCGAGCCTCGCCACCAGGGCGATGGAGGCGGCGTCGAAGGTGACGCCGGACGCCGTCAAGGCGCGGCTGCACCGCGCGATGGCCGAGCCGCAGGACGGCTAGGTCTCGACGACCACCGGGATGATCATCGGGCGGCGGCGGTAGGTGTCGCTGACCCACCGTCCGACGACGCGCCGCACGGCCTGCGCGAGCTGGTGGCTGTCGGCGACGCCCTCGGCGGCCTGCCGCTCGAGCTCGGCCTCGATGAGTCCGCGCACCGGCTCGAAGGCGGCGCGGTCGTCGCTGAAGCCGCGCGCCGCGATCTCCGGGCCGCCGGCGATCTTGCCGGTCTGGCTGTCGACGGCGACGGTGATGGAGATGAAGCCCTCGTCGCCGAGGATGCGCCGGTCCTTGAGCGTCGACTCCCCCACGTCGCCGACCTCCAGGCCGTCGACGAACACGTAGCCGCACTCGACGGCGCCGGTGATCGACGCCCTCCCGTCGACGAGGTCGACCACGACGCCGTCCTCGGCGAGCACGATGCCGTCCTCGGGCACGCCGGTGGCCCGGCCGAGCGCCGCCATCGCGCGCAGGTGCCGCCACTCGCCGTGCACCGGCATGAGCCCGCTCGGCTTCGTCGCGTTGAGCAGGTACAGCAGCTCGCCGGCCGACGCGTGGCCCGAGACGTGCACCATCGCGACGCCCTTGTGCACCACGCGGGCGCCCCAGCGCGACAGCCCGTTGATGACCCGGTAGACCGCGTTCTCGTTGCCCGGGATGAGCGAACTCGCGAGCAGGACGGTGTCGCCCTCCTCGATGCGGATCGAGTGGTGCGAGCGGTTCGCCATGCGGGCCAGCGCCGACAGCGGCTCGCCCTGCGACCCGGTGGAGACGAGGACGACGCGGTCCTCCGGGAGGTCGTCGACCTCCTTGACGTCGACGAGCAGGCCGTCGGGAACGGTGAGCAGCCCGAGGTCCTTCGCGACGCCCATGTTGCGCACCATCGAGCGCCCGACGAAGGCGACGTGCCGGCCGTGCGCGTGGGCGGCGTCGAGCACCTGCTGCACGCGGTGCACGTGCGAGGCGAAGCAGGCGACGATGACGCGGCGACGGGCCGAGCGCATCACCTCGTCGATGGCCGGGCCGATCTCGCGCTCCGACGGCACGAAGCCCGGCTGCTCGGCGTTCGTCGAGTCGCACAGCAGCAGGTCGATGCCGTCGCGGCCCAGCCGGGCGAACCCGCCGAGGTCGGTGAGCCGGCCGTCGAGCGGCAGCTGGTCCATCTTGATGTCGCCGGTGTGCAGGACGACGCCGGCGGAGGTGCGGATGGCGACGGCCAGCGCGTCCGGGATCGAGTGGTTGACGGCGAAGAACTCGAGCCCGAAGGGGCCCAGCTGCTCGACCTGCTCCTCGCGCACCTCGAGCGTGTAGGGCGTGATGCGGTGCTCGCGCAGCTTCGCCTCCAGCAGCGCGAGGGTGAAGCGGCTGCCGACGAGCGGGATGTCGGGCTTCTCGCGCAGCAGGTACGGGACGGCCCCGATGTGGTCCTCGTGCCCGTGCGTGAGCACGACGGCCTCGACGTCGTCGAGCCGGTCCCGGATCCAGGAGAAGTCCGGGAGGATGAGGTCGATGCCCGGCTGGTCGCTCTCGGGGAACAGCACGCCGCAGTCAACGACGAGCAGCCGCCCGGCGTGCTCGAAGACCGTCATGTTGCGGCCGATCTCGCCGAGGCCGCCGAGCGCGACGATGCGCAGGCCGCCGTCGGGCAGCGGCGGCGGCGGGCCGAGCTCGGGGTGCGGGTGGCTCACGGCGTGCCCTGCGTCGGGGGTGCTCCTGCGCGGTCGAGCGGGACGCCGGCGGCGGCGAGGTCCTCGCGCAGCACCCGGACCTGCTCGGCGGTGGCGTCGACGAGCGGCAGGCGCACCGGTCCGGCGGGCAGGCCGAGCTCGCGCAGGGCGGCCTTGACGAGGATGGTGCCCTGCGTGCGGAAGATGCCGGTGAAGGCCGGCAGCAGCTGCCGGTGCGTGCGCAGCGCCTCGTCGACGTCGCCGCGCAGGTGGGCCTCGACCATGCGCCGCGTGCCGGGGGCGGTCAGGTGCGTGCTCGTGCCGACGACGCCGACGGCGCCCACCGCCAGCAGGGGCAGCGTCCAGCCGTCCTGGCCGGAGTAGTAGGCGAGGTCGGTGCGGGCGAGCACCCACGACGTCGCCTCGAGGTCGAGCTTGGCGTCCTTCACCGCGACCACGCGCGGGTGCGCCGCGAGCTGCAGCACCGTGCCGGTCTCGAGCGCCAGCGAGGTGCGGCCCGGGATGTCGTAGAGCATGACCGGCAGCCCGGTGCTCGAGGCGACGCGCTCGACGTGCGCGACGACGCCCGCCTGCGGCGGCTTGTTGTAGTACGGCGTGACCAGCAGCAGGCCGGTGGCGCCGGCGGCCTCGGCGCCCCGGGCGAGGGCGACCGAGTGCTCGGTGGACGGCGTGCCGACGCCGGCGAGCACGTGGGCGCGGTCGCCGACGGCCTCGACGACGGCCCGGAGCAGGTCGGACTTCTCCGCGTCGGTGGTGGTGGCCGACTCCCCCGTGGTGCCGTTGACGACCAGCCCGTCGTTGCCGGCGTCGACGAGCGCGCGGGCGAGGACCTGCGCGCCGTCGAGGTCGAGCGCGCCCTCCTCGGTGAAGGGCGTGACCATGGCCGTGAGCACCCGCCCGAAGGGCGGCTCGGCGGCGGGAGGCATGCGGCGGAGGCTACCGGGCGGTGGCCGGGCCGGTGGCCTGCAGGTGGGCCGCCGCCACGTCCTCGACCTCCGGCCCGAGGAAGCGCCGGCCGAGCGCGCGGAACCGCTCCGGGTCGCCGGTGGCGAGGAAGACGTGCCGCGGCGGCGGGGCGTCGTCGGGGCGGGCCAGGCCGTGCCGCACCAGCACCCGGTAGACGTCCTTGGCGGTCTCCTCGGCGCTGCTGACGAGCGTCACGCCGTCGCCGGCCACGTAGGCCAGCGGGCCGAGCAGCAGCGGGTAGTGCGTGCAGCCCAGCACGAGCGTGTCGACGCCGGCGCCGAGCACCGGTGCCAGGTAGTCGCTCGTGACGCGCTGCACCTCCTCGCCGTGCGTCTGCCCGGCCTCGACCAGCTCGACCAGCCGCGGGCAGGCCGCCGTGACGAGCTCGACCGACGGCACGGCGGCGAAGGCGTCCTCGTAGGCGCCGCTCGCGATGGTGGCCGCCGTGCCGATCACGCCCACCCTGCCGTTGCGGGTGGCGGCGGCGGCCCGGCGCGCGGCCGGGTGCACCACCTCGACCACGGGGATGTCGTAGCGCTCGCGGGCGTCGCGCAGGCAGGCGGCGCTCGCGGAGTTGCAGGCGATGACGAGCATCTTCACGCCGCTCGCGACGAGGAAGTCCATGATCTCGAGCGACATCTCGCGCACCCGGGCGAGCGGCTGCGGGCCGTACGGCCCCCGGCCGGTGTCGCCGACGTAGAGCAGCCGCTCGTGCGGCATCTGGTCGAGCACGGCACGGGCGACGGTCAGCCCGCCGACGCCGGAGTCGAAGATGCCGATCGGCGCGTCGGGGTCGCCGGGCGCCGTCACGGGCAGACGCGCCCGGCCTCGACGAAGGCCGCGTGCGTGATCGGCATGAGCCGGGCGAAGTGCGCCTCCATCGCGTCCGCGACCATCTCGATCTCCCGCTGCGGGAACGAGGGGAAGCGGGCGTCGTCGCTCTTGGTGCGCAGCGACAGGAACGCCATGAGCGAGCGGGCGTTGCAGGTCGCGTACATCGTCGAGTAGGTGCCCACCGGCAGGACCGTGCGGGCCACCTCGCGGGCGACGCCGGCCTCGAGCATCTCCTGGTAGGCCTCGTACGCCGCGGTGCACGCGCGCTCGGTGGCGGCGACGGCGGTGGCGGTGGTCTCCGGCCCGGCGTCGACGAACTCGTAGGCGCCGGCCTTGCCGACCTGCGCGAGCTTGCGGTCCGGCCCCGGGACGTAGAACACCGGCGCCAGCTCGCGGTAGCGCCCGCTCTCCTCGTTGTAGCTCCAGCCGACCCGGTGGCGGTGGAACTCGCGGAAGACGAAGATCGGCGCCGCGATCATGAAGGTCATCGAGTTGTGCTCGAACGGCGTGCCGTGCCGGTTCTTCAGCAGGAAGCGGATGAGGCCGGCGTCGCGGGCGGCGTCGCCGTCGACGGCCTCGACGGACTTCTCGCCCTGCGTCGAGACGCGCGCGGACCACACGACGTCGGAGTCCGACGCGGCGGCCCGGACCAGCTCGACGGTCATGTCGCTGCGGAACTGCACGCCGCGACCCTAGTGCCCGGGCGTCAGCGGGCGAGGACCTCGCGCAGCACGACACGCGTCTCCACCGCCGTGACCCCCGGCACCGAGCGCAGCGCGTTGACGACGTCGTACAGCTGGCGCTGGGTGCCGTAGCGCACCCGCACCTGGTAGTCCCAGGGCCCCGACAGGTCCAGCACCTCGGCCACCTGGGGCACCGCCGTGATGGCCTCCTCCATGGCGACCATGTCCGCCTCGGTGGAGGTGCGGAGCAGCACGAGGGCCTGCGCGCCCTCGTCCTCGAGCCCCGGGTCGAGCAGCGCCGTGTAGCCCCGCACCCACCCGTCCTGCTCCAGGCGCCTCACCCGCTGGGCCACCGCGTTGGCGGACAGGCCCACGACGTCGCCCACCTCGCGCCACGACAGGCGTGCGTTCCTCACGAGCAGGCGGAGGATCCGCTCGTCCACGGGGTCCGGACGGCGGATGCTCATCGGTGCTGCTCCACGGCTGGATCGTGGCAGGTCCCCGCTGGTGACATCGACGGGCATGAGCATCACCCTCCTGGACCGCAGCCCCGTCGCCCGCCGCCCCGCCCCGACCACCGTCGCCCTGCTCGGGCTGCTCGCCGTCACGGCGAGCTGGGGCTCGACCTTCGTCCTGCTCAAGGACGTCGTCGAGCGGGTGCCCGTGCCGGACTTCCTGGCCGTGCGGTTCCTCGTGGCCTTCGTCGCGGTGCTGCTCATCGCGCCGCGCGCCGCCTCCCGGCTCAGCGCCGAGGAGCGCCGGCAGGGAGTGGCCCTCGGGCTGGTCTACGGCGCCGGGCAGCTGCTGCAGACGATCGGCCTGCAGACGACGTCGGCGTCGGTGTCGGGCTTCGTCACCGGCATGTACGTCGTGCTGACGCCGCTGCTGGGGGCGCTGCTGCTCCGCCAGCGGCTCGGCCGCACGGTGTGGACCGCCGTCCTGCTGGCCACCGCGGGCCTGGGCGTCCTGGCGCTGCAGGGGCTGGCCGTCGGCAGCGGCGAGGCCATCACGCTCGCCGGCGCGGCGATGTACGCCCTGCACATCGTCGGGCTGGCGGTGTGGAGCCGCCGGGGGAACGCCCTCGGCCTCACCGTGGTGCAGCTGGCCACCATCACCGTCGTCTGCAGCGCCGGCGCCCTGCCGGGCGGCCTGGTGCTGCCCACCCGCACCGGCGACTGGGTGTCGCTGCTCTACATGGCGCTCGTCGCCGGAGCGCTCGCGCTCGTCGTGCAGACGTGGGCGCAGTCGCACCTCACGGCCACCCGCACGGCCATCGTCATGACGATGGAGCCGGTCTTCGCGGCGGCCTTCGCCGTGGGGCTGGGCGGCGAGCGGCTGGGTCCGCGCGTGCTCGTCGGCGGGGTCCTCGTGCTGGCGGCCATGTACCTGGTCGAGCTCGGGCCGCGCGAGCCGGGAGAGCCGGACGTCGCCGCCGACGTCGGCGGCGTGCAGCACGTGGGACCGGTCTAGACCGTCCGCTGCCAGGTGCTCACGACGCCGTCGGGGACGAAGCCGAGCGCCTCGTTGACCGCCACCATCGGGGCGTTGGTGGTGGCGTTGACGGTGACGACGCGGCGGGCGCCGGGCACCTCGGCCACGAGCCGGCGCAGCGCCGCCGCCTTGACGAGCAGCCCGAGCCGGCAGCCGCGGTGCGCGCGCAGCACGAGCGTCTCCCACTGGTGCACCTCGTCGGGCGCGGCGCGGCGCACGACGAGCTCGGTGAAGGCGACGAGGTCCCCGGTCGCCCGGTGCCGCGCCGCGGCGACGACGCTCGACCGGCCCTGCTCGGCCAGCAGGCCCTCGCGCTCGCGCACCCGGGAGGCGTCCCACACCTCCTCGCCGTAGTCCAGGCCGCCGAGCGGGACGTCGGTGGACATCGCGACGCCGAGGGCGGCCCGGGCCTCGACGAGGTCGTCGGGGCACCGGTCGCGCCAGGTCACCACCTCGTAGCCGGCGGAGCGGCCGCGGGCCTCCTGCTCGAGCGCCGACAGCCGCTCCTCCGGCACCGGCAGGGCCAGCTCGCGGCGGACCTCGGACAGCTCGCACCGGAACCCGTGGTGCTCGAGGAAGGCCCGGCCGGCGCCGTCGTCGCCGGGCGGCTCGTCGAGCTCCGTCATGAGCAGGCTGCGCCCGGCGGCCCGGCACCGCTCCCGCACGTCGGCCAGGACCCGGGTGCCGGCGCCCCGGCGGCGGGCGTCCGGCGCCACCCACGCCTCTGCGCAGCCGAGGTGCCGGTTGTCGCGCAGAGGGAGCTCGAGCCGCGCGGCCGCCACCACCCGGTCGCCGTCGCGCGCGGCGAGCAGGTGCACCAGCTCCGACGGTTCGCGCTCGGGCCGGCCGGCCAGGGCCTGGGCCCGCACCTCCTCGAGCGGCACGGGGACGTCGTCGGGCCGGGCGGCGAGCAGGGCGGCGCGGTGCACGGCCGACCAGGCGGCGAGCGCGTCGGCGTCGTGCGGGTCGACCTCGAGGACCTCCACGGGCGCCAGCCTCGCCGGTCGGGCAAGCGGTTTCCGATCCGCCCGTACCCGGACGTCCGGTATACTCGCGACGTGGGGGACGCGTCGAGAGCGCGACTGCCGTACCTGCCGGCCCTGGACGGGCTCCGGGGTGCGGCCCTGGTCGCCATCCTGCTGCTGCACGGCGGCGTCACGTCCGTGCGCGGGGGCCACCTGGCGCTGACGGCGTTCTTCACGCTGTCCGGCTTCCTCATCACCGCGCTGCTGCTCGTCGAGCGGCACCGCACCGGCACGGTCGACCTGCGCCAGTTCTGGGTCCGCCGAGCGCGGCGCCTGGTGCCCGCGCTGCTCGTGACGTTCCCCCTCGTGGCGGTCGTCGTGCTGCTGTCGAGCTCGCCGCCGTCCTCGGGCCTGCTCCTCGACGCCGTGGCCGCGGCGACCTGGGTGGCGAACTGGCGCTTCGTGCTGTCGGAGCAGACCTACGCCGACCTGTTCGCGCTGCCCTCGCCGTTCCAGCACTTCTGGTCGCTGGCGGTCGAGGAGCAGTTCTACCTCGTCTTCCCGCTCGTGCTGCTGGGGGTGCTCGGGCTGCGCCGGGCTCATCCGCGCACCGGCCTGCTCGCCGCCCTGCTGGCGGTGCTCGTCGTCGCCTCGACGGTCTGGCTCGCCGTGCTGCACGCCGTCGACGGCCCGCTCGGGCGCGCCTACTACGGCACGGACGCCCGCCTCGCCGAGATCCTCGTCGGGTCGCTCCTGGCGCTCGCGATGGTGGGGCCGGACGGGCTGCGCCCGCTGTCGCCGCGGGTGCGGCGCGCCGTCGGTGCCGCCGGGCTCGCCGGCCTCGCGGGGCTGCTGACCCTGTTCGTGACCCTCGGCAAGGCCGAGCCGCTGACCTACCGGGGCGGCTTCCTGCTCGCGGCCCTGTGCACCGCGGCGGTGGTGGCCGCCGGGACGCAGCCCCGCTCCCTGGTCACCCGGGTGCTGTCGGTGCGCCCGCTGGTGCGGCTCGGGCTGGTGTCGTACGGCGTCTACCTCTTCCACTGGCCGCTGTTCCTGCTGCTCACCGAGCACCAGACGGGCCTGGAGACCGGGCCGCTGCTCGCCGTCCGCCTCGGCGTGGTGCTCGCGCTGGCCTTCGCCTCCTACGCCTGGCTCGAGGCCCCGGTGCGGGCCGGGCACATGCCGGCCCTGCCGGCGCTGGGCAGCTGGGCCACCGGGGCCGTCGCGGGCGTCGTCGTCGTGGCGGCGGCGAGCACCGCGGTGACCCTGGTGCCCGAGCCGGAGCCGGTGCGCGAGGTCGTCGTGGCCACCGACCGCGAGCCGGCGGCCACGGACGCCGGGCCCGTCGCCCCTCCCGCCCCGCCGCCGCCGGCCGAGCCGGTGAC
>DATMKB010000252.1:0-5390 GCA_035553635.1 Mycobacteriales bacterium | reverse complement strand
GCGCTCGTCAGGCCGACCGGGTTCGCCGCCCGGTGCACCGCGAAGACCTTCGGGTGCTGCTGGGGGGCGTAGTAGTCGGTGAGCAGGCTGGCGTGCACCGGCTCGTTGACGACGCGGCCCACGCCGGCGCCCATGCGGGCGAGCAGCAGCACCCAGGTGGCGGGCGCCAGGGCCGTGACGACGGTGAACCCGCCCCACGCCGCCGCACCGAGGCCGGCGATGCGCACCCGGCGCAGCCGGTCGGCGAGCACGCCGATGGGCAGCGCGGCCAGGATCGCGGTGAGGCCGGCCAGCGACGCGATGGCGGTGATGCGGCTGTCGGACAGCTCGAAGGCGTCGCGGATCTCCGGCCCGAGCACGCCGAAGGCGACGCGGTCGAACTCGTCGACGAGGTTGAAGGCGAACAGCACGAGCAGCGGCGTCGCGGACGCCCCTCCGGTGACGGCGGTCAGCCGCTTCGCCGGCGCGGTCACGGTGCGCTCCCTGCGGTCTCGGCGGCGCGCTGCGCCGGCACGGCGGACGGCTCCTCGACGAGGGCGTCGGCGGTGAGCGAGGGCACGGCGATCCCGTGCCGGGCCGCGACCCAGCGCAGGTACTTGTCGCGCACCTCGAGGACGGCGGCGGTGAGGCCGCCCGGCAGCAGCAGGAGCAGCAGCACCAGCCCGACGCCGGTGGTGAGCAGCTGCACCAGCTCGACGTCGCGCAGGCCCGGCACCCGCTCGAGGCCGACGAGGTAGGCGGCGCCGAGCACCGCGCCCATCGGCCGCGACAGCCCGCCCACGACCACCATCGCGAAGACCGCGAGGCTGCCGGTCACCGGGAACGCCCCGCTGTCGACGGCGCCCTGCTGGTAGGCGAACAGCGCGCCGGCGACGGCGGCGAGGAAGCCGGAGAACGCGAACGCCGTCAGCCGCGCCCGGGCCAGCCCGACGCCGTACGCCTGCGCCGCGCGGGGGTTGTCCCGCACCGCCATGAGCACCCGGCCGGCCCGGCTCGCCCGCACCGCGCGCAGCGACAGCACGCCGGCGACGAGGAAGGCCAGGCACAAGTAGTAGAAGGCGAGGTCGTCGGCGGTGTCGACGCGGCCGTAGAGCACCGGCCGCAGCACCGGGTTCTCCGGCTCCGGCAGCAGCCAGCCGAAGTAGTCGCGGTTGAGCACGAACGACGACATCGCGGCGGCGAAGGCCAGCGTGGTGACCGCCAGGTACAGGCCCGGCATGCGCAGCGCCGGCAGCCCGACGAGCACCGCCACCGCGGCACCGACCAGGCCGGCGGCCCCGACCGACAGGAAGAAGTCGGCCTGCGCGTCGGCGGCGAGCCCGCCGGCGACGGCCGCGCCGATGCCGAGGAAGCCGACCTGCCCGAGGCTGATCTGGCCGGCCCAGCCGGTCAGGACGACCAGCGACAGGCCGAGCAGCGCGTAGACGAGGACGAGCGACGCGTCGTTGCGGTACAGCGGCCCGACGAGGAACGGCAGCCCGACGGCGACCGCGGCCACGACCACCGCGACGGCGCGGCGGGCGAGCACCACCTCGCGCAGCGGGCGCAGCACGGCGGGCACCGCGCGCGGCTCGTGCACCGCCCGGTAGGACGCGTCGGCCTGCTCCTTGGCGCGCGAGAACGCGCGGCGCTGCAGCAGCAGCGCCGCGAGCACGACCGGCAGCACGACCGCCTGCGACAGCCGGCTGTCGCGCGTGGAGTAGAAGACCGCCTGGTCGACGACGCCGAGCGCGATGCCCGCCCCGAACGCCACCGGCAGCTTCTCCATGCGCGCGATGACCGCCGCGGCCAGCGCCGGCAGCAGGATGGCCGGACCGGTGATGGTGCCGATGGGCAGCCCGACGAGCGGTGCCCGCAGGAAGATGCCGAGCGCCGAGAGCAGCGCGGCGAGCATCCACACCGTCATCCAGACGCGGTGCACCGGGATGCCGAGCAGCGCCGCGCGGTCGGGGTTCTCGGCGCACGCGCGCACGGCGGTGCCCAGGCGGGTGCGGCGCAGGAACACCGCCAGCCCGGCGACGGCGCCGGCGCTCACGGCGACGGCGAGGAACGCGTCGCCGCTGAACACCGCACCGCCGAGCTCGACGCGGACGCCGCTGAACGGCGTCGGGAAGGTGCTGGGCGGCAGCACGTCGCCCGACACCCACTTCGGCACGTTGAACTCGACGTAGGCGAGCAGCTGCGCCACGCCGATCGTCACCACGGCGAGCACCAGCCGCGGCGCGGTGGCGAACCGGCGGATCAGCGTGATCTCCACCAGCGCACCGAGCGCGAGCGCGCCGAGCACGAGCACCGGCAGCACGAGGACGTAGGGCACGCCCTTGTCGGCGAGCAGCAGCAGCGCGAGCACCGCCGGCACGGCGCCGAGGCCGGCCTGCGCGAAGTTCACGACGCGGTTGGCCCGGTGCACGAGCACCAGGCCGACGGCGATGAGCCCGTAGAGGCAGCCGATGACGCCGCCGTAGAGCAGCACGCCGACCGGGCGGGAGCCCGGCAGCACGAGGGTCAGCGCGACCGGCAGCAGCGCGGCGACGACGAGCGCGGCGACGACGCCGCGGACGAGCCGGCCGGCCGGGGTGCGGGCGAGGTCGTCCCAGGACGAGCGGGCCCGGTCGGCCTGCTGCTGGACTCCGGGAGGCAGCGTCACTGCTTGGGCTCCCCGGCGGGCCACTGGCCGATCTCGAACCGGCGGCCGCCCTCGATCGAGACGTACGCGCCGGGCCGGCCGTCGATCCTCGACCGGGCGGCCGGGTCCCAGTACGCGTGCCGCGAGTCCTCGATGGCCGTGTAGTCGCCCTGGCCGTACTTCACGAGGATGCTCTGCGGGTCCTTGGTCTGCGCCCAGCCGCCGCTCGGCGGCAGGGTGAGGATGCCGCGCTCGAACGTCGCCGGCGTCAGCTGCGGACCGGCCATCTGGATGCCGGAGACGACGAGCGCCATGTACGGGAAGATCAGGCCGCCGGCGCCGTTGTCGCGCACGCCGACGTCAGCAGCGGCCTTGAACGGGTCGGTGCGGTCGGGCGTCGTGGGGTCGGCGAGGTGCCCGGGGCCGAACGCGTTGCGCCACTGCGCCGGGTCGTAGAGCCGGCCCAGCAGGTCGTAGTCGATGAGGCCCGAGCCCGACAGCAGGTGCTCCGGGTACCAGTTCTCCGCGGTCGCGGCCGTGGTGGTGAACCGGGGGTTGATCGGGTCGCTCATGATGACGAGCGTGGTGACGCCGTCGGCCTTGAGCCGGCGGACCGCGGTGCTCGCCGTCTGCTGGCCGCTGGCGATGTCGCTCGGCGTGTAGACCGGCTCGGCGGCGTCCTCCTTCGTGCCGCAGACCCCGCCGGTGACCATCGCGTAGAGGTCCAGCGCGTTCTTGCGCGTGACGTCGAAGTTCTGCGTGAGGATGCCGAGCTTGCGCTTCTGCTGCCGCATCACCGGGTCGCCGGCGAGGGTCGCGTTCTTGCCGCGCATCTTCTTGCACCAGTAGTCGGCGACGTTGCGCGCCGTGCGCGTGCCGTCCATGAAGACGTCGTAGTGGAACGGGCGCAGGCGCTGGTTGAACTCCGCGTTGAAGTGCCAGCCGCCGACGTTGATGACGCCGAGCCGGCTCCACTCGTCGAAGAACTCGGCCTGCGTCGTGCTGTTCGGCCACATGAACGCGAACGGCTTGTGCTCGGCGTTCAGGCGCCGGGCCTCCGTGCGGAAGCACGGCAGGTCGGGCGGGCTGATCTCGCAGGTGCCGAGGACCGAGACCCACTTGATCTTGCGGCCGTAGGTCTCGTACCGCTTCTCGAAGAACTTGGCGTAGGTCTGCATCGCCGCCTCCTCGTCGGCGGCGCTGAACGCCAGGCCCTGCGTGTTGAGGATGGCGTCGACCTGCGGGTTGCTCTTGGGCCGGTAGCGCAGGACGGTGATCTCGGAGGCGGTGACGCCCTGGTGCGTCGCGCCGCCGTTGTCGCCGGAGAAGCGCGGGACGCACGGCGGGCTCGACAGCGTCACGTCCTGCTGCCGCTTGCCGTCCTTCGCGCACTTCGACAGGTCCGGCGCCCCGCCGCCGGCGGCGGCCGCCGGACCGGCGCCGCCGGGAGCCCCGGGAGCGCCCGGAGCGCCGGGAGCGCCCGCTCCGCCGGCCCCCGCAGCCGGGTCGCCGCCCGCGGCGGCGCCGCCCTCGGGCAGGGCCGCCGGGTCGGCGGGCAGGCCGGTGGCCGGGTCGAGCGGCACGCCGTCCTCGCCGAGCGGCAGGCCGCCGGCCTCGGACGCGCCGGAGGCCGTGCTGCCGGAGGTGGGACCGGCCCCCAGGACGTCGAGCGCACCGCCCGAGGTCCCCTTGCTGGGGACCACCGCCACGATGCCGACCTGCAGCGCTGCCACGAGCAGCAGCGGCAACCAACGGCGCAGGGCCGCTCCGTCTCCCACGACGCGTTCCTCCGGGGGCTGGGTGTCCGAGGTGTGGCGCGCGCCACAGTCGCACGGTTTCGACACGGAGGGTGCGAGTTCCTGCCGGCCCTAGTGTCCGATCCTGTGACGACTCCTCCGGCCACTCCTCCGGCGACCCGGCGCGTGCCCGTCGGCGACCTGTCCTTCGACGTCGTGGAGGCCGGACCTGAGCACGGCCGGCTCGTGCTGCTGCTGCACGGGTTCCCGCAGACGGCCCACTCCTGGCGCCGGGTGTGGCCCGCCCTCGTCGCCGCCGGCCACCGCGTCGTCGCGCCCGACCAGCGCGGCTACTCCCCCGGCGCCCGGCCCGACGGTGTCGAGGCCTACCGCGGCCCGCGGCTGGTCGAGGACGTCGTCGGCCTGCTCGACGCCCTCGGCGCCGACCGGGCCGACGTCGTCGGGCACGACTGGGGCGCCGCGGTGGCCTGGCAGCTCGCCGGGCGGCACCCGTCGCGCGTGCGCACCCTGACGACGGTCTCAGTGCCGCACCCGCTGGCGTTCGTGCACGCGCTCAGCACCGACGAGGACCAGCGCCGCCGGTCGCTGTACATGCGCGACTTCGGCCGGCCGGGCTACGAGCACGAGCTGCTCCGCGACGACGCCGCCGGCCTGCGCGGGCTGTTCGGCGGCGTGCCCGAGGTCGACGTCGAGCACGTCCTGGCCCGCCTCGGCACGCCGGAGGTGCTGCGCCGGTGCCTGGACTGGTACGCCGCGCAGTCCAAGGAGGACGCCACCGGGCTCGGCCCCGTCTCCGCACCGACCCTGCACGTCTGGTCCGACGCCGACGTCGCGCTCGGCCGCACCGCCGCTGAGGCGACCGGGCGCTTCGTCGAGGGCCCGTACCGGTTCGAGGTGCTCGAGGGCGTGAGCCACTGGGTGCCGGAGGAGGCCGCCGAGCAGCTGGCGGCCCTCGTGCTCGCGCACCTCGCCGAGCACCCCTGACGCTCCGCCACTAGCGTCGCCCG
>DATMKB010000251.1:0-2356 GCA_035553635.1 Mycobacteriales bacterium | reverse complement strand
TCAGCGGGGGGTGAGCGGGGCGTCCTCGCGCGAGGCCGCGCGGACCTGGTCGGCGGTCGGCCGCCGCACCGGAGCGGTGACCTCCTCGGCGCGGCCGCGGGCGTCCTGCCGGCGCAGGTACTCGCCGCGGAAGCGGCGGCGGGCGGCGAGCACCGCGTTGAGCACCGCGCCCGCCAGGAGCGCGACGCACAGCAGGTAGAACCAGACCATGAGGATGAGCCCGCCGCCGAGCGCGCCGAGCAGCGGCGAGGCGGGCACCACCGCGGTCAGGTAGAGGTTCAGCCCGGCCGACGCCGTCAGCCAGAGCAGGGCGGTGAGCAGCCCGCCCGGCAGGTCGTGGCGCCAGCGGTGCCGCAGCGCCGGCGTCAGGTGCTGCACGGTGGTGGCCCACAGGACGAGCGCGCCGAAGGCGACCGGCCACCGCACCGCCCGCCAGAACGCCGCGTAGCCCTCGTCGAGCCCCACCTCGGCGACGACGTCGATGCCGCGGCCGAACAGCGGCCCGATGACGATGACCGTCACCGCGATCGCGCCGGTCACCACCGACCCGAGCCCGAGGAGCAGCCCGAGCCAGCGGCGGTACCACCAGCCGCGCGTCTCTGGCACCTCGTAGGCGATGTTCAGCGTGTTGATGAGCGTGGCGAACGCCGTGGCGAGCGACGCCAGCGCCAGCAGGGTGGCGAGGGTCAGCAGGTTCCCGCTGCCCTCGAAGAGCCCCTGCACCGTCGCGACCACCGGCCGCGCGGCGTCGGTCAGCACGCGGTCGAGGAAGGTCAGCACCGCGTCCTCGACGCGGCGGGCGGCGTCCTGGCCGACGATGGCGCCCAGCTGGCCGACCACCGCCGCCGCCACCAGCAGCGCGGGGAAGAGCGTGAGCACGGAGAAGAACGCCGACTCGGCCGCGATGCCCAGCAGCCGGTCGCGGTCGGCCTTGCGGACGACGTCGGCCACCGTGCGCGGGAACCACCACAGCGGGCGGGTGCGGGCGGCCAGCGCGGCGTCCTCCGCGGTGGCGCGAGCGCGCAGCACGGTGGTGGCCGCGCTGACCTCGTCGCTCGGGCGGCGCCGGCGGACGCTCTCCGGCTCGGGGACGCTCACCCGTCCAGTGTCCCCGACCCGAGGGCCGGGCGCGCTCAGGTCGCCGGCAGGCGCAGGACGCGGTCGTCCTCGGCGACGGGGTCGCCACGGCCGTCGCGGTTGCTCGTGAGCACCCACAGCGAGCCGTCCGGCGCCCGCTCGGCGTGCCGGAGCCGGCCGTACTCGCCCTGCAGCAGCGCCTCGGGCTCGCCGGCCTGCGCGCCGTCGAGCGGCACGCGCCACAGCCGCTGGCCGCGCAGGGCCGCGACGTACAGGTCGCCCGCGGCCACCGCGGCGCCGCTGGGGGAGGCCTCGGCCGGGTCCCACACGAGCAGCGGTGCCGCGAACCGGCCGCCGCCGTCGCCGGGCCCCTCGACGACGGGCCAGCCGTAGTTGCGTCCCGGCTCGACGAGGTTCACCTCGTCGAAGCGGTTCTGGCCGAACTCCGTGGCGAGCAGGCGCCCGTCGTCGTCGAAGGCCAGGCCCTGCACGTTGCGGTGCCCGAGGCTCCAGACCTCCGCCTCGACCGGCTCGCCGTCCGCGCCGAGCCGCAGCACCTTGCCGCCGAGCGAGTCGGGGTCCTGCGAGGTGTCCGGGTCGTCGGCGTCACCGGTGCCGACGTAGAGGTTGCCGTCGGGCCCGAAGACGATGCGGCCGCCGTTGTGCGTGCGGCCCTTCGGGATGCCGGTGAGCACGGGCTCGACGTCCTGCGGCGCGTCGAGCCGGAAGAGCACGACGCGGTTGTCGCGGTCGGCGGTCAGGTAGGCCCACACCCAGTCGGTGCCGGGCTGCACCGTGATGCCGAGCAGTCCGCCCTCGCCCGTGCTGTCGACGCCGGCGAGCGTCGTCACCTCCTGCGCGGCGCCGCCCGCCGCGGGCACCCGCAGCACCCGGGCGGTGTCCCGCTCGGTGACGAGGGCGTCGCCGCGCAGGAGGTGACGACGCTCGCCGGCGTCGACAGCACGGGCGAGGGCGGACTGCTCGGCATCACGGTGCAGCCCGGCACCGACTGGGTCTGGGCCTACCTGACCTCCGACCGCGACAACCGCGTCGTGCGCTTCCGGCTCGACGCGCCGCAGGACGTCGAGCCCGTGCTCACCGGCATCCCGAAGGGCCGCACGCACAACGGCGGCCGCATCGTCTTCGGGCCCGACGGCAACCTCTACGTCGGCACCGGTGACGCCGGCGACCCGGACGCCTCGCAGGACCCCGACTCGCTCGGCGGCAAGGTGCTGCGGCTCGGCGCGGACGGCGAGCCGGTCGAGGCGGAGGTCTGGAG
>DATMKB010000250.1:0-2650 GCA_035553635.1 Mycobacteriales bacterium | reverse complement strand
AGCGCGCCGACCACCGTGCCGTTGACGCGGATGAACTGCAGGTCGCGCCCGGCGGCGAGCTCGATGCGCTCGGCGGTGGCCGGACCGTCCCACCGCGCGACGGTGTCCTCCACCAGCCCGGTGAACTCCCCGGCGTAGTGCTCGACGACGTGCAGCACGGCCGACTCCAGCAGCGCCTCGCAGCGGCGCCGGAACGCGTCGTCGTGCAGCGCCCGCTCGGCCAGGCCGCGCAGCGCCGCGGCGACGCGCGCCCCGCCCGGGCCGTCGGGGTCGCCGAGCGACGCCCGCAGCGACACCAGGCCGCCCTCCGCGACGCGCACCAGCCAGGCCCGGACGTCGTCGTCGGCGAGGACGTCGGACACCAGGGCGTCGACGCGCCGGGCCAGGTCGCTGCCGGGCTCGCCGAGGTCCGCGGCGACGCGCTGCAGGACGTCCTCGAGCGCCGTGCGCAGCTCGTGCCGCGGGTCGGCCTCCACCTCCCGGGCGACGGCGAGCCAGCCCTCGACGAGGCCGTCGAGCCGCCGGTCGGTGGCCAGGAAGGACAGCAGCAGCGACCGGCGCGAGACGATCGACCGCAGCGTGTCGCGGACCACCTCCCGGTGCTCCTCGACCAGGCGGCGCAGGTAGGGCAGCGCGACGTCGAGCAGCGGCGCCTGCGCACCGCCGCGGACGAGGTCGGCGAGCAGGTCGCCGGCCAGGCCCGCGTACGAGCGGGCGGCGGCGTCGCGGCGGGCGACGTCGAGCAGCAGGTCGACGGCGTCCTCCGCGCGGACGGCGTCGGCGACGGCCCCGGCCGTGCCGACGAGCTCGCGGCCGAGCCGGTCGGCGGTGCCGTCCGTCGTGACCCAGGTGGCCGCCCGGTGGACGACGTCGGCGTCGGACAGGCGCGCGCGGACGTTGTCCTCGGTGAGGAAGTGGCCGGTGACGAAGTCGCCGAGCGAGGCGGCGAGCTGGTCCTTGCGCCGCGGCACGAGCGCGGTGTGCGGCACGGGGACGCCCAGCGGGTGGCGGAACAGCGCCGTGACGGCGAACCAGTCGGCCAGCCCGCCCACCATCCCGGCCTCGGCGGCGGCGCGGACGAAGCCGTTGAGGCCCTCGTCCTCCCCGAGCAGGGTCAGCAGGAAGACCACGGCGGCCCCGACGAGCAGCCCGGTGGCACCGCGCTTGGCGCGGCGCAGCGCGCGGCGGCGGGCCTCCTCCGAGCGCGGGTCGCCGAGCAGGACCGCGAGGTCCGGGGCGGTCACGCGGCGGTGAGCCGGTCCACGAGCGAGGGCTGCGCCTCGAGCCGGGCGCGCACCGAGCCGGCCACGGTGCGCACCACCCGGTCGGCGCGCAGCAGCTTCATGGGGTTGAGGCCCATGGCGCGCAGGTCCTCGGCGGTGGGCTGGAAGACGACGACGTCCGCCCCGGCCCGCCGCAGCAGCCGCACCTCCCGCGCCAGGTAGCGCCGCACGGCCAGGCGCACGGCGGCGTCGGCGGTGCGGCCGGCCCCGCGGGCGGCGCTCATCGGCGAGCTGATCACCACGAGGTCCGGCCGGTCGCGGCGCACGACGTCGGCGTTGGTGGGGGAGTGGCCGCCGCCGTCGACGTAGTGCTCGCCGTCGATGACCACGGGCGCGAAGTAGCCCGGTATGGCGCAGGACGCCGCCACGGCCGAGCCGACGTCGGTCTCCGGGGCGCCGGGACTGCCGAACACGACGCGGCGGGCGTCGCGGGCGCGCAGCGCGCAGACCCGCAGCTGCGGGCCGGGCCACTCGACGCCGTGCAGCTTGCGCACGCCGTAGCTGATCGACTCGGTGCTCGTGCGGCCGGGCGGCAGCAGCGAGGAGACGACGGCGCCGGGTCGCACGCCCCAGGGCCGGCGCGCGGCGGCGAGCACCGCGCGCGGCGCGAGGGGACGGCGTACGGCGGGGACGGGCAGCGGCTCGACCGGCGGCACGGCCGCGGCCCGCGCGCGGCTGGCCTGCAGCAGGGCCCGGCCCTCGTCGGACATCGCCCCGCCGGTCAGCGACGCCAGCTGGTCGGCCGCCGACATGCCGCCCGTGAGCGCCGCCGCGACCAGCGACCCCGCGGAGGTCCCGACCACGGCGTCGGCGCGCCGGCCGTCGTAGCCGGTGAGCTCGGCCAGCGCGGTGAGCACGCCGAGGTGGAACGCCTGGCCGGTGAGGCCGCCCGCGCCGAGGACGAGCGCACTGCTCACCAGGGCACCGTGGCCTGGAGCACCGCCTCCTCGAGGGCCTCCGTGCGCAGGTGGGTGCCGGCGCCGTACTCCGGGTCGCGGACCATGTCGCTGAACGCCTGCCGGCTGGGGTAGCGCACGAGCAGCACGGCGTCCCAGGACTGGCCCGGCTCGGCGACGAGCGCGGTGGAGCCGTCGCCGACGTACAGCACCTCGGCCCCGAACGGCGCGGCGGTGCGCTTGAAGTGCTCGACGTACTCGTCGTAGCGCTGCCGGCCGCCGTCGGGCTTGAAGCGGAGGAGGTTGAGCATCACCACGGGCCCGCCCGGGTCCTCGGCGAGGTAGCGCTTGAGGTCCGCCCCACGGGGGTCGACGGCCACGGTCGTGTCCTCTCTGGTGCAGGATCGGCGCATGTCGTTCGCCGGCTTCCAGAACGAGGTCTACCTCAACGGCCTGTTCGGGACGATGCCC
>DATMKB010000249.1:0-10471 GCA_035553635.1 Mycobacteriales bacterium | reverse complement strand
GACGACGGGAGCGTCGCGTGGTTGACGACGGCGCCGGAGAGGATGCCGCCGACCGACCGGAACGGCTGCCCGATGTGCATGCCGGAGCCGTCGATCGTGTACTGCCGGATCTCGTGGTCGTGCGACGAGCCGCGCATCTTCAGCACGGTGATGCCGCGGTTGACCGAGCCGTACATCTCGACGTAGCGCAGCAGCACGATGGCGTCGGTGAGCGTGCTGATGTGCCCCTCGGTGATCGAGGTGCCGCCGAGCAGGGTGGGCGTGGCGGCGGTGAGCAGCGTCGTGACGCGCTCCTGCTTCACGAACGACGTCAGGCCGATGATGAACTCGCGGTATCCCGCGCCGGAGGCGACGCGCTCGAGCGCGGACAGGCTGTCGATGGCCACGCGCGTCGGGCGGAACTCGTCGATGACGTCGCGGATCTCGACGAGGTGGTCGTCGAGCGAGGCGACCTCCGGGTACAGCGCGACGACCTTGAGCAGCCCCTGCCGCTCGTACTCGGCGAAGTCGCGGCCCCAGCCGCTCGCGTTGCGGAAGATCTGGTCGGGGCTCTCCTCGTAGGCGAGCAGCAGCACCCGCTCGCCCTCGCGCGCGCCGCCGGCGAGGAACTCCGTGGCGAGGAGGGTCTTGCCGGTGCCGGTGGCGCCGGAGACGAGCGTGATCGAGTCGCGGAAGAACCCGCCGTGGCACAGCTCGTCGAGGCCGGCGTTGCCGCTCGACACCCGGCTGTCCGACGACCCCGACGACAGCAGCACGCCCGACATCGGCAGCACCACGACGCCCTGCCCCGGCAGGACGGTGAACGGGTAGTCGCCCTTGCGGTGCAGCGACCCGCGCATCTTGAGCACCTCGACGGTGCGGCGGCGCGCCTTCTCCTCGCGGATGTTGCGCAGCAGCACGACGCTGTCGGCGACGAACTCCTCGATGCCGTGCCGGGACAGCGTGGTGCCGGGGTCGCCCTGCGTCTCGACCGTCAGGACGATGGTCAGCCCCATGCCGCGCAGGTCGGCGATGAGGGTGCGCAGGTGCTGGCGGGCGACGTCGGGGTCGTCGAGGCCGAGCACCGAGTTCAGCGAGTCGATGACGACGCGCTCGGCGCCCGTGCGGTCGACCGCGTGGCCGATCTGGGCCGACAGCACCGACAGGTCGTAGTCGCTGACGACGCCGTCGGCGCGCACGAGGGGGCTGGCGTCGACGAAGGCGAAGTCGCCGACCGCCTCCCACTCCGCGACGTCCCAGCCGAGGGTGGTGAAGTTCAGGCGCAGGTCCTCGGCCGGCTCCTCGAGCGTGACGAAGACGCCGGGCTCGCCGCGCACGACGCCCTCGGCGAGGAACTGGGCGGCGAACACGGTCTTGGCGCTGCCGGCCTGGCCGGCGAGCACGGTGGCGCGCCGGCGCGGCAGGCCGCCCATCGTCACGTGGTCGAAGCCGGGGATGCCGGTCTCGACCTTCGGGACCGACAGCGTGCTGCCGCGCCCGAACACGTCGGTGACGCCGTGCACCATCGCGTCGGCGGCACGGGCGTTGCGCACCGCGCTGCCCGGGCGCGCCTCCTCCTCGGACCCCTCGGTCATGCCCCGCCCCCCTGCTCGCCGCCCTCGACGACGCCGAGCGCGGCACCGCCGCCCGCCCGCCGCACGCGGAACCACACCGTCTTGCCGTCGTCCTCGTGCCGCTCGACCGCGTACTGCTCCGACAGCGCCCGCACGAGGTCGAGCCCGCGCCCGCCGTCGCGGTCGCTGTAGGGCTGCTGCGCGGGCCGCGCCAGGTCCTGGTCGTGCACCGTCACGAGCACGCTCTCGCGGCTCACCGTGACACCGAGCTCGATGGCCGTGCGCGCGTGGATGACGGCGTTGGTCACCAGCTCGCTCGTCATGAGCAGCAGCGCGTCGGTGACGTCCTCGTCGAGCGCCGGGGGCAGGCGGTCGCGCACGAAGCGGCGCGCGGAGCCGACCAGGCGCGGCACGGGGTTCAGGTGCAGGTGGTCGCTGAGCTCGACGACGTCGCCCGGCGGCAGGGCGTCGGGCAGCACCCGCTGGCAGCTCACGCCGGCCGCCCGGGCAGGGCCGCGGCGGCGCGGGCGAACAGGGCGGACGTCGCGGGGTAGGGCCCGGCCAGCACGTGCGCGCACGACGCGAGCAGGTCGGTGACCACCTCGCGCGGCACCGAGCGGGCGGCGAGCACGTCGGCCAGCCAGGCGGCGTGCTCGACGAGCACGCCGTCGTCGCCGACGAGCTGGGCGGCGCCGCCGTAGCGCAGCGCGTACTGCAGGTCCTTGCGCAACCGCTGCACGAGCGCGGGGCTGAACGACTCCAGGCCCGGTCGCCGGCGCAGCAGCTCGCGCAGGGCGTCGCCGTCGAGGGCCGTCTCGTCGGCCAGCCGGCGCCACTCGTCGTCGGCGGGGAGCCGGGGCGCGGCCGGCTGCGGCGCGCCGGCGGCCCAGCCCTCGAGCACCGTGACGGCGTCGGGCACGCCGGCGACCCACGCGTCCGCGCCCAGGGCGGCGGCGCGGGCGCCGTCGGCGCCGAAGGCCCGGCCGGCGGCGAGCGCGGGCACGCCCGCCTCGTGCGCCGCCTCGACGCACCGCAGCGCGCCCGGCAGCGCGAAGCCCAGCGAGCAGCTGACGCCGAGGGCGGTGGGCGCGAGGTCGCGGACGAAGCCGGCGAGCACCTCGCTCGGCAGCGACGGCCCGAGGAACGTGACGTCGACGCCGCTGCCGCGCAGCGACTCGGCGGCCATCTTGGCCGCCAGCGCGTGCCACTCGCCCTCCGCGCAGACGAGCACCACCGACGGCGCCCCCTGCGCGGGCGGCACGTGCGGCGCCCGCAGCGAGGCGGTGGTGAGCACGGTCTCGATGATGGCGGTGGCCGCGTGCTCCTGCGCCACGCTCCACCGGGCGCTGGCCCAGCGGCGGCCCACCTCGACCTGCGCCGGGACGAGCAGGTCGTCGACGAGCCGGGGCACCGGGACGCCCCCGGCGGCGAGGTCGCCCACCAGCCGGGCGGCGTCGACGAGGGCGGCGCGCTCGAGGTGGCCGAGCAGCTCGGGCAGGCGCTCGTGCACGGCGAGCACGGACGCCTCCCCGGGGTCAGGTCGGTGGGATCGCGTCAGCGTAGGGCCGTAGCGTCGCGCGCGTGGCAGGACGCCGGAGCAGGGCCGCCTCGGCCTCAGCAGGACTGGCCGTGCGGCCGGGCAGCTCCGGCGCCGGCCCGACGCCGTACGCCCGGGAGGTGCTCGACCTCGTCGACCGGATCCCGGCCGGGCGGGTGATGACCTACGGCGACGTCGCCGAGCTGCACGGCCGCGGCTCGGCCCGCACGGTGGGCGCGGTGATGAGCGACCACGGGCGCGAGGTGCCGTGGTGGCGCGTCGTGCAGGCGTCCGGCCGCCCCGCGGAGCCGTACCTGCAGGAGGCCCTGCGCCTGCTCGCCGGCGAGGGCTGCCCGGTGGCCGGCGAGCGGGTGGTGCTCGACGCCGCGCGGTGGGACGGTGAGGGGGCGTGACGGAACGGGCACCCCGCTCGTTGGACCCGTGACCCCCCGCACCCGCCCGACGAAGGAGACGCCGTGCGCCTGCGCGCTCCGCTGACCGCCCTCGCCCTGGCCGGCCTCGCCGGCTCCGTCGCCCTCGCCGGGGGGTCTCCCGCGTCGGGGCAGGCCGCGCCGTCGTTCCCGCCGGCGTCGCAGGCCGCGATCCGGCCGGGCGCCGTGATGACCACGGCCGGCGCGCAGTGCACGGCCAACTTCCTCTACCTCGGCGGCAACGGCGACGTCCTGCTCGGCTACTCCGCCCACTGCGCCGCCGGGCAGGCCGCGCCCACCGACACCAACGGCTGCACGACGCCGTCGCTGCCGCTCGGGACGCCGGTGACGGTGCGCGGCGCCACCCGGCCCGGCACCCTCGTCTACTCCTCCTGGATCGCGATGCAGCGCCGCGGCGAGCGAGACCGGAACGCCTGCCTGCACAACGACTTCGCCCTCGTGCGGCTCGACCCCGCCGACGTCCGCCGGGCCAACCCGACGGTGCCCCTGTTCGGCGGGCCGGTCGACCTCGACCGCGACGGCACCCGCGCCGGCGAGGTGGTGGTCAGCTACGGCTCGTCCAGCCTGCGCCTGGGCGTGACCGCGCTGAGCCCCAAGCGGGGGTACTCGCTCGGCAGCTCCGCGGGCCGCTGGACCTCGACCGTCTACACCGCCACGCCCGGCATCCCCGGCGACTCGGGCAGCGGCGTGCTCGACGGCGCCGGCCGGGCCGTCGGCACGCTCAGCACGGTGACGCTGGCGCCCACCGCCGGCAGCAACGGCATCAGCGACCTGCAGCGGCAGATGGCCTACGCCCGCGTTCACGGGGTGCCCGGGCTGGTGCTCCTGCCGGGCACGGTGGGCTTCAAGGGCGCCTTCACGCTGTCGTAGCGCCGCGGCTGTCGGTGCCGCGTGCTCGGATGGCGGGGTGACGACCCCCGCCCCGCGCCTGGTCCGGCGCCCGCCGTCCCCGCGGGCGGCGCCGGTGCTCGACCCGGCCCAGCGCGCGGTCGTGGAGCACGGGGGCGGGCCGCTGCTCGTGCTGGCCGGTCCGGGCACCGGCAAGACGACGACGCTCGTCGAGACGGTCGCGCACCGGGTGCTGGAGCGGGGCCTGCCGCTCGAGCAGGTGCTCGTCCTCACCTTCTCCCGGCGCGCGGCGGGCGAGGTGCGCGAGCGGCTCACGGCCCGGCTCGGGCGCACGAGCCGCGGCGCGCTCGCGCTCACGTTCCACTCCTTCGCCTTCGCGCTGCTGCGGCGCGAGCTCGGGCCGCGCGGCCTGCGCCTGCTCTCCGGCGCCGAGCACGACCTCGAGGTCGCCCGGCTGCTGCAGGGCGAGCTCGCCGACGGCGCGCTGCGGTGGCCCGAGGGGCTGCGCCCGGCGGTCGGCCTGCGGGGCTTCCGGCAGGAGCTGCGCGACCTGCTGCTGCGCGCGCAGGAGCGGGGCGTCGGGCCGGAGCGGCTGCGGGCCCTCGGCGAGCGGCACGGCCGGCCCGAGTGGGTGGCCGCCGCCGGGTTCCTCGCCGACTACGAGGCCCGCTTCGACCTCGACCCGGCCGGCGACGTCCTCGACTACGCCGGGCTCGTGCGCACCGCCGCGGCGCTGCTGGAGGACGACGACGCCCTGCGCGCCCGCGAGCGCGCCGACCGGGGGCTCGTGCTCGTCGACGAGTACCAGGACACCGACCCGGCGCAGGTGCGACTGCTGCAGGCGCTGTGCGGCGGCGGGCGCGACCTCGTCGCCGTCGGCGACCCCGACCAGAGCATCTACGGCTTCCGCGGCGCCGACGTGCGCGGGATCCTGCGCTTCCCCTCGGCCTTCCCGACGGCCACCGGGGCTCCCGCCCCGGTCGTCGCGCTGCGCACGAGCCGGCGCGCGGGCAGCGCCCTGCTCGCCGCCGGCCGGTCGGTGGCGGGCCGCCTGCCGGCCGCGCCGTCCGGGGCGGGCTACCGCGACCTCGTCCCCGCCGAGGGCACGCCGCCCGGGCGGGTGGAGGTGCGGCTCGCGGCCAGCGCGACGGCGGAGGCCGCCGTCGTCGCCGACGTCCTGCGGCGCGCGCACCTCGTCGACGGCGTCGCCTGGTCCGACATGGCGGTGCTCGTGCGCAGCAGCGCCCGCACCGGCCCGCTGCGCCGCGGCCTGCTCTCCGCGGGGGTCCCGGTGGCCGTCCCGGCCGACGAGGTGCCGCTCGCGCAGGAGCCGGTGGTGCAGGCGCTGCTCGCCGCGCTCGAGGCCGCGCTGCGGCCGTCGTCGGTCGACGAGCCGGCGGCCCTCGCGCTGCTCACCGGCCCGCTCGTGCGCGCCGACGCGCTCGCGGTGCGGCGGCTGCGGCGCGCGCTGCGCGACGTCGAGCTGGCCGGCGGGGGCACCGCGCCCTCCGGCGCCCTGCTCGTCGACGCCGTCGTCGACGCCCGGTCGGCGCTGCTCGTCCCGCGCGGCCCGCGCCGCCCGCTCGACCGGCTGCACGCCGTCCTCGACGCCGTGCGCGCGGCACCGCCGACGGCGGAGGAGGCGCTGTGGGCCGCGTGGTCGGCGTCCGGGCTGCCGGAGCGGCTCGAGGGGCTGTCGCGGCGGGGCGGTCCGCAGGGGGCCGCGGCCGACCGCGCGCTCGACGCGGTGCTCGCGCTGCTCGACGCCGCCGCCCGCTACGTCGACCGGCTGCCCGGCGCGGGCGTCCTCGGCTTCGCCGACGACGTCGCGGCGCAGGAGGTGCCGGCCGACACGCTGGCGCAGCGCGCACCCGAGGGCGAGGCGGTGCGGCTGCTCACCGCGCACGCCAGCAAGGGCCTCGAGTGGCGGGTCGTGGTCGTGGCGGGCGTGCAGGAGGGCGTGTGGCCCGACCTGCGCACCCGCGGCTCGGTGCTCGGCGCCGACGTCCTCGCCGAGGCGGCCGGCGGCCGCGACGGCGCCCCCGACGACCCCGTCGCCCGCCGGGCGGCGCTGCTCGCCGAGGAGCGCCGCCTGTTCTACGTCGCCGTCACCCGGGCGTCGGAGCGGCTGGTGGTCACGGCGGTCGGCACCGCCGACGGCGGCGAGGACCGCCCGAGCCGGTTCGTCGACGAGCTGGGCGTCGCGCCGCAGGCCGCCGCGGGGGCCCGGGCGCCCCGGCCGCTCACCGGCGCCGGCCTGGTCGCCGAGCTGCGCCGGGTGGCCGCCACCAGCGACGACCCGGCGCTGCGCGAGGCGGCCTGCCGGCGGCTCGCCGCGCTCACCGCGGCCTCGCGCGCCGGCGCGCCCGCCGACGACGTGCCGGCCCTGGCCGCCGCCGACCCCGACCGCTGGTGGGGGCTGGCCCCGCTGTCCGACGACGCCCCCCTCGCCGGCCCCGACGACGTCGTGCGCGTCTCGCCGTCCCGGGTCGAGGCCTTCGACACGTGCGCGCTGCGCTGGTTCCTGCAGAGCGCCGTCGGCGTCGACACCGGCTCGGGGCCGGCGCAGGTGGTCGGCAGCCTCGTGCACGCGCTCGCCGAGCTCGCCGCCGGCCCGGAGGCGCTCGACGACGCCGCCCTGCGCGCGCGCCTCGACGCCGCGCTGCCCGCCCTCGACCTCGGAGCCCCCTGGTCGGCGCGGCGCTGGCGCGAGGAGGCGCTCGCGCAGCTCGGCCGGTTCGTGCGGTGGGCGCAGGGCAACCCGCGGCGGCTCGTCGACGTCGAGCTGGCCCTCGACGTCGCCGTCGGCGAGCGCGCCCGGCTCGTCGGCCGCGTCGACCGGCTCGAGGCCGACGACGCCGGCCGCGCCGTCGTCGTCGACCTCAAGACCGGCACGAGCAAGCCGTCGAAGGCCGAGGTGCAGCGGCACCCCCAGCTGGGCGTCTACCAGCTCGCCGTCGAGCTCGGCGCCTTCGCCGAGCACGGGCTGACCGCGAGCGGCGGCGCCGAGCTGCTGCAGCTGCGCGGCACCAAGGAGGCCGGCTGCCAGGCGCAGCGGGCGCTGTCCGACGACCCCGAGCCGGGCTGGGCGGCCGAGCTCGTCGGCCGGGTGGTCGAGGGCATGGCGGGCGCCGAGTTCCCGGCGCGCGCGAACGACCTGTGCAACCGCTGCGCCGTGCGCAGCAGCTGCCCGGCGTGGCCGGAGGGCGAGGGGGTGGTCCGGTGAGCGCGCTGCCCGCCGAGCCGTCGTTCGGCCTGGCCGACCTGGGCCGGCTGCTCGGCCGGCCGCCGTCCGACGAGCAGGCCGCCATCGTCACCTCGCCGCTCGAGCCGCGCGTCGTCGTCGCCGGGGCCGGCAGCGGCAAGACCGCGACGATGGTCGCCCGGGTCGTCTGGCTGGTCGCCCGCGGCGAGGTGCCGCCCGACGGCGTCCTCGGGCTGACCTTCACCACCAAGGCCGCCGACGAGCTCGCCACCCGCGTCCGCCGGGCGCTGCGCGACCTCGCCCGGGTGCGGGGCGAGCCGCCGCCCGACGCCGAGCCCGCGGTCTCCACCTACCACGCCTACGCCGCGCGGCTCGTGCGCGACCACGGCCTGCGCGTCGGCTGCGAGCCCGGCGCCCGGCTCGTCACGCCGGCCACGAGCTGGCAGCTCGCGTCCCGCGCCGTCGGCACCTACGACGGCCCGATGGACGCCGTCAGCTGGGCCGCCGAGCGCACGGTGGTGGGGGCGGTGCTGCACCTGGCCGGCGAGCTGTCGGAGCACCTGCGCGACGCCGACGACGTCCGAGCTGCCGGGGCGCGGCTGCAGGCCCTCGCCGACGCCGCGCCCGACCTCCCCGCCGACGGCCGCAAGGTGCTCGCCTGCCGCGCGACCCGCGAGCAGCTGCTGCCGGTGGTCGAGGCCTACGCCCGGCTCAAGCGCGAGCGCGGGCTGCTCGACTTCGGCGACGTCGTCGCCCTGGCCGCGCGGGTGGCGCAGGCGGCGCCCGAGGTCGCGGCGGCCGAGCGCGCGGCGTTCCCGCTCGTGCTGCTCGACGAGTACCAGGACACCGGCGGGGCGCAGGAGCTGCTGCTGTCGTCGCTGTTCCGCGGGCACGCCGTCACGGCCGTCGGCGACCCGTGCCAGAGCATCTACGGCTGGCGCGGCGCGAGCGCCGGCACGCTCCGGCGCTTCCCCGAGCGCTTCGCCGGCCGCGACGCCCGCCCGCTGGCCCTGTCCACCACCTACCGCAACGGCGGCCGCGTCCTGCGGCTGGCGAACGCCGCCAGCGACGAGCTGCGCCGCGAGGGCGTGCCCGTGCCGGCGCTGCGGCCCGCGCCCGGCCGGGAGCAGGACGGCGAGGTGCGGGTCGCCCTGCACCCCGACGTCGACACCGAGGCGGCCTGGGTGGCGGCGGAGGTCGAGGCGGCCGTGCGGGCGCTGGGCCCCCGCTCGGGCGAGGGCGGCGACGGCCGGCTGTGGTCGCAGGGCGCGGTGCTCTGCCGCAAGCGGGCGCAGTTCCCGCGGCTCCGCGCGGCCTTCGAGGCGCGCGGCGTGCCGGTCGAGGTGGTCGGGCTCGGCGGCCTGCTCGACGTGCCGGAGGTCGCCGACGTCGTCGCGACGCTGCAGGTGCTCGACGACCCGGCGGCCGGCGCGCCGCTGCTGCGGCTGCTCACCGGCCCGCGCTGGCGCCTGGGCCCCCGCGACCTCGTGGCGCTCGGCCGGCACGCGAGAAGGCTGGCCGGCCGGCCCGAGCCGGGCAGCGACCCGGTCGACGCCGTCGTGCGCGGCGTCGACGAGACCGCGGCGGGCTCGCTCGTCGACGCGCTCGACGACCTCCCGCCGGAGGGCCTGTCGGAGGAGGGCCGCCGCCGGCTCACCGCCCTGCGCGACGAGCTGCGCGCGCTGCGCCGCCGCGCCGACCAGCCGCTGCCCGACCTCGTCGCCGACGTCGAGCGCACGCTCGGGCTCGACGTCGAGGTGGCGGCGCGGCCTCGCGCCGACGACCCGCTCGCCGCCCGCGCCGACCTCGACGCCTTCGCCGACGCCGCCGCGTCCTTCGCCGGCGACGTCGCCCAGGACGGCGCCGGGGAGGCGGTGCTCTCGGCGTTCCTCGCCCACCTGGCCGCCGTGCGCGAGGAGGAGGCCGGCGGCGAGGTCGGCACCACGAGCGGCGCCGACACGGTCAAGCTCATGACCGTCCACGCCGCCAAGGGCCTGGAGTGGGCGGTGGTCGCGGTGCCCGGCCTGGCGCGCAGCACCGACGCGCGCGGCGGCGCCGTCTTCCCCGCCCGGCCCAAGGAGCCGACCGCCTGGACGGCCAACCCGCGCCTGCTGCCGTTCGACCTGCGCGGCGACGCCGCCGACCTCCCGACGCTGCGCGGCCTCGACAAGCAGGGCCTGCGGGACTTCGCGGAGCAGCAGGCCGCCCGCGACGCCCGCGAGGAGCGGCGCCTGTTCTACGTCGCCGTCACCCGCGCCGAGCGGGTGCTGCTGTGCAGCGGCTACCACTGGGGCGAGGGCCGCAGCCTCGTCGGGCCCTCGGAGTTCCTGCTCGAGGCACGGGCGGCCTGCGAGGACGGCGCCGGCACCGTCGGGCCGTGGGCCGACGAGGCACCGGAGGAGAACCCCGTGACCACCGGCGAGCGGGTGGTCGCGTGGCCCTCGCCCGCGCCGCCGGCCGGCCGCGGCGCGCAGGCCGCCGCCGCGCGCGTCCGCGCCCTGCTCGCGGGCGACGACGCGCCACCGCCCGCCCTGAGCGGCGACGCCGCCCGGCTCGTCGCGTCCTGGGACGACGACCTGCGGCGCCTGGCCGAGGAGCAGCGCCGCGCCGCAGCCCGCCGCAGCACCGCCGTGCTGCCGGGGTCGCTGTCGGTGAGCCGGCTGGTCGACCTGCGGCGCGACCCCGAGGCGCTCGCCCTATCGCTCGTGCGGCCGCTGCCTCGCCGGCCCTTCCCGGCGGCGCGGCGGGGCACCGCCTTCCACGCCTGGCTCGAGAGCGACGTCTACGGCGCGCCGCAGCTGCTCGACGAGGCCGAGCTGCCCGGCTCGGCCGACGCCACGGCCGCCGGCCTGCCGGAGCTCGCCGCCCTGCAGGA
>DATMKB010000248.1:0-7751 GCA_035553635.1 Mycobacteriales bacterium | reverse complement strand
AGCGGCTACCTGCTGCTGGGCCTGCTGGCCCTCGCGCTGCCGGTGTGGCTGCTCGTGCGGGGCCGACGCAGCGGGCGCGGCGCCGACCCGGTGCTGGCGGCGCTGCTGGTGCCGACGGCGCTCTTCCTCGCCCACCTGCACGTGCCCCCGGCGACGCCGCTCACCCGGCTGGTGCTGCTGCACCTGGTGCCGCACGAGCGGCTGCAGCTCGGCCTCGGCGTCCTGTCGACGCTGCTGCTCGTCGCCTCCGCGGCCGAGCTGCAGCGGCTCGGCGTGCGGCCGTCCCGGCAGACGGCCCTCGGCGCCGCCCTCGCCGCGGGCGCGCTGCTCGCCGTCGTCTCGGTGCGGGTGCACGACGCCGCCTCGGCGCTCACCGCCGGCCTGCTGCCGGCGCTGCTGCTCGCCGCCGGCGGCGCCGTGCTCGTCGGGGTCCTCGTCCGCGGGCGGGCGACGGCGGCGGCCGTCGGGCTCGCCGCGCTGGGGCTGGCCTCCACGTGGGACGTCAACCCGCTCCACCGGGGGCTCTTCGACGTGCGGGAGACCCCGCTCGGTCAGGCCGTGGCCGCGGCGCAGGCCGACGACCCCGGCGCCTGGGTGAGCACGCTGCCGCCCTACGGCGGCGCGCTGCTCGTGCAGGCCGGCGTGCCGACGTGGAGCGCTCCGGTGGCCTACCCCGGCGACGCGCCCTGGGACCTCCTCGACCCCACCGGCCGCGACCGCCCGGCCTGGAACCGGTACGCGCACGTCGTCTTCGACCCCGCTGCCGAGCGCACCACCGCGCCGCAGGCCGACGTCGTGGTGGCGCCGCTGGACGGCTGCGGCGCCTTCACCCAGGCCCGGGTCGCGCACGTGCTGTCCGACCGCGTGCTCGAGGACCCCTGCCTGCGCGTGCGGGAGGTGGTGCCGCTGCCCCGGCGCACCTTCGTCGTGCACGACGTCGTGCGCCCAGGGTGACGGCGCCCACGCCCGCTCGCCCGGGCCCGGGGGCCCTCTGCGTGGCAGACTGATCGACAGCGCGCTCCGGGGCAGGTGGAAGTCCTGACCGGCGGTGACAGTCCGCGACCCGCTCGCAGCCAGCCAGCGGTGGACCCGGTGGGACTCCGGGACCGACGGTGAGAGTCCGGAGGAGAGGCAGCGCGCGGGAGGTGCGGCCGACCGTGCCTCCCGTCCCCGGGGTGCCGTGAGCACAGGAGGGGACCCGCCATGACCGCCCGGCCGCACGAGCTCGACGCGCTGCGTCGCGCCGTCGAGGTCTCGCGCGCGGTCCTGGGCACCACCAGCCCGAACCCGCCCGTCGGCGCGGTGGTCCTCGACGCCTCGGGCGAGGTGGCCGGGGAGGGCGCGACCGCGCCCCCGGGCGGCCCGCACGCGGAGGTGGTCGCGCTGCGCGCGGCCGGCGAGCGGGCCCGCGGCGGCACCGCGGTGGTCACCCTCGAGCCCTGCCGGCACACCGGCCGCACCGGCCCCTGCACCGCCGCGCTGGTCGAGGCCGGCGTCGCCCGGGTCGTGTACGCCTGCACCGACCCCGGCGCGGAGGCCGGCGGCGGTGCGGAGGTGCTCCGCGCGGGGGGCGTGGAGGTCGAGCAGGCGCTCGCCGACGAGGTCGCCCTCGGCCCGCTGGAGGCCTGGCTCACCGCCGCCCGCACCGGCCGCCCCTTCGTCACCTGGAAGTACGCCGCCACCCTCGACGGCCGCAGCGCCGCCGCCGACGGCACGAGCCGCTGGATCACCGGCGAGGCGTCGCGCGCGGACGTGCACCGGCTGCGCGCGGAGGCCGACGCGGTGGTGGCCGGCGTCGGCACCGTGCTCGCCGACGACCCGCTGCTCACCGTGCGGCCCGACCCCGGCCACCAGCCGCTGCGCGTCGTCGTCGACAGCACGGGGCGCACCCCGCTCACGGCGCGGGCGCTGTCCGGCCCGCGGCCCGCCGTCGTCGCCACCCGCGCCGACGCCGACGCCGCCTACCACGACCAGCTGCTGCTGCCCGGCGACGACGACGGCCGGGTCGACCTGCTCGCACTGCTGCACGCGCTCGCCGAGCGCGAGGTCGTCAGCGTCCTGCTCGAGGGCGGGCCGCGGCTGGCCGGCGCCTTCGTGGCGCAGGACCTCGTCGACCGGGTGGTCGGCTACGTCGCGCCGGCGCTGCTCGGCGACGGTCCGGCGGCGCTGTCCGGCGCCGGAGCGGGAACGATCACCGCGGCCCACCGGTTGCGGCTCGACGACGTCCGCCGCACCGGCGAGGACGTCCGGCTCGTGATGCGGAGGCGCTGATGTTCACCGGCATCGTGGAGGAGCTCGGCGAGGTGGTGGCCGTCGAGCAGCAGGGCGACTCCTGCCGGCTCACCGTCCGCGGCCCGCTCGTCACCGAGGACGCCTCGCACGGCGACTCCATCTCGGTCAACGGCGTCTGCCTCACCGTCGTCGAGAACGAGGGCGGCGCGTTCACCGCCGACGTCATGGCCGAGACGCTGCGCCTGACGTCGCTGCGCGGCGCGGCGCCCGGCACGCCGGTCAACCTCGAGCGCGCCGTGCGCCTGCAGGACCGGCTCGGCGGCCACCTCGTGCAGGGCCACGTCGACGGCACCGGCGAGGTGCTCGGACTGACGCCGCTCGACCACTGGACGGTCGTGCGCGTCTCCCTGCCGCGCGACCTCGCGCGCTACGTCGTGCACAAGGGCTCCATCACCGTCGACGGCGTCAGCCTGACGGTCAGCGCTGTCGGGGACGACTGGTTCGAGGTGAGCCTCATCCCGACCACGCTCTCGCTCACCACCCTGGGCCGCCGCGGCGTCGGCGACCCGGTCAACCTCGAGGTCGACGTCACCGCCAAGTACGTCGAGAAGCTCCTGCAGGAGAGAGGGTCGGCATGACCGCCCAGCCCAGCTCACCCGTCGAGCCCGCGCCCGTCCGGGGGCTCGACACCATCGAGCGCGCGGTGGCCGACATCGCCGCCGGCAAGGCCGTCGTCGTCGTCGACGACGAGGACCGCGAGAACGAGGGCGACCTCGTCTTCGCCGCCGAGAAGGCCACGCCCGAGCTCATGGCCTTCACGATCAAGCACACGTCCGGCTACGTCTGCGCGCCGATGACGAGCGCTGACCTCGACCGGCTCGAGCTGCCGCTCATGGTGAGCACCAACCAGGAGCGCATGCGCACGGCGTACACGGTCACGGTCGACGCGCGCGAGGGCGTCACCACGGGCATCTCGGCCGCCGACCGCGCGCACACCGTGCGGGTGCTCGCCGACCCGGCGACGACGCCGTACGACCTCACCCGCCCCGGGCACGTCAACCCGCTGCGCGCGCTCGAGGGCGGCGTCCTGCGCCGCGCCGGCCACACCGAGGCCGCCGTCGACCTGTGCCGCCTCGCCGGCCTGTCGCCGGTGGGCGTCATCTGCGAGATCGTCAGCGAGCGGGACGACCACGGGATGGCGCGCCTCGACGAGCTCAAGCAGTTCGCGACCGAGCACGACCTCGCGATCATCTCCATCGCCGACCTCATCGCCTGGCGGCGCCGCACCGAGAAGCAGGTCGAGCGCGTCGCCGAGGCGAGGATCCCGACCGCGCACGGCGTCTTCCGCGCCGTCGGGTACCAGTCGACGCTCGACGGCACCGACCACGTCGCGCTCGTGCAGGGCGACATCGGCGACGGCGAGGACGTGCTGGTGCGCGTGCACTCCGAGTGCCTCACCGGCGACGTGTTCGGCTCCCGCCGCTGCGACTGCGGCCCGCAGCTGGACGCCGCCCTGAAGGCCGTCGCCGACGAGGGCCGGGGCGTCGTGCTGTACGTCCGCGGCCACGAGGGCCGGGGCATCGGCCTCATGCACAAGCTGCAGGCCTACTCGCTGCAGGACGTCGGCAGCGACACCGTCGACGCGAACCTGGAGCTGGGACTGCCGGCCGACGCCCGCGACTACGGCACCGGCGCGCAGATCCTCGTCGACCTCGGCATCCGGTCGATGCGGCTGCTCACCAACAACCCGACCAAGCGCGCCGGTCTCGAGGGCTACGGGCTGGAGATCGTCGGCCGCGTCGGGCTGCCGCTGCACGCGACGCCGGAGAACCTGCGCTACCTGCGCACCAAGCGCGACCGCATGGGCCACGACCTGCCCGGCCTGGCCGCCTTCGAGGACGAGGTCACCGAGGCCTCCGCGAGCGCCCTGGACGACGCATGAGCGGCACAGGGGCGCCGGCCGGCTCCGTCGACGCGCGCGGGCTGACGCTCGCCGTCGTCGCGACGCGCTGGCACGAGGAGATCACCGGCGCGCTCCTCGAGCGCGCCGTCGCGACCGCGGGGGACTGCGGCGTCGTCGGCCCGACGGTGGTGCGCGTGCCGGGCGCCGTCGAGCTGCCCGTCGTCGCGCAGGCGCTCGCCCGCACGCACGACGCCGTGGTCGCGCTGGGCGTCGTCGTCCGCGGCGGCACGCCGCACTTCGAGTACGTCTGCGACGCCGTCACCGCCGGCCTCACGCGCGTGGCGCTCGACGAGGGCACGCCGGTCGGCAACGGCGTGCTCACCTGCGACACCGAGCAGCAGGCGCGCGACCGCGCCGGCCTGCCCGGGTCGGCCGAGGACAAGGGGGCGCAGGCCGTGCTGGCCGCGCTCGAGACCGCCGTGGTGCTCCGCGACCTGCGGACCCGGACCAGCTGAGAGGGAGACCGTGCTCGCCGTCGTCCTGCCCAAGGGCAGCCTCGAGAAGCAGGTGCTCGACCTGTTCTCCTCCGCCGACCTGCGCGTGCTGCGCGGCTCGGACCGCGACTACCACGCGCGCATCGACGACCCCCGCATCGACCGGGTCCGCTTCCTGCGCCCGCAGGAGATCCCGACCTACGTCGAGCAGGGCATCTTCGACCTGGGCATCAGCGGCCGCGACTGGGTCGCCGAGACCGGTGCCGACGTCGTCAGCCTGGGTGAGATCGGCGGCGGGCGCGCGGGGGAGAAGACCGTGCGCGTCGTGCTGGCGGTGCCCAAGGAGTCGCCGTGGGAGACCGCGGCCGACCTGCCCGAGGGCGTGCGCATCAGCACCGAGATGCCGGAGCTGACCCGCCGCTACCTCGAGGAGCACGGGGTCAAGGCGAAGGTCTTCACCAGCCACGGCGCCACCGAGGCGAAGATCCCCGACATCGTCGACGCCATCGTCGACCTGACCGAGACCGGCTCGTCGCTCCGCAAGGCCGGCCTGAAGATCATCGCGACGCTGCTCACGAGCCGCACCGAGCTGCTGGCCAACCGGGAGGCGTACGAGGACCCGGCGAAGCGCGCCGCCATGGACGACCTCGTCGTGCTGCTGCGCGGCGCCCTCGCGGCGCAGGACAAGGTGCTGCTCAAGCTCAACGTGCCGGTCGCGTCGCTCGACCAGGTGCTCGCCGAGCTGCCGGCGATGAGCTCGCCCACCGTCATGTCGACGGCGTCCGACGACGTCCGCGCGCTCGAGACCGTCGTGCCCAAGCAGGGCGTCAACCGGCTCATCCCGTCGCTCAAGGCGGCAGGCGCCCGCGACATCCTCGAGCTGCCCATCTCCAAGATCGTCGAGTGACGCTGACGGCCGAGCGCTCCCGCAGCACCACCCTCGCCCTCGGGGCCGCCGTCGTCAGCGGGGCGCTCGTCGCCCTGCAGCAGCGGGTCAACGGCGAGCTCGCCGTCGAGCTGCAGGACGCGCTGCTGGCCGCCGTCGTCTCGTTCGGCACGGGGCTCGTGGCGGTGGTCGCGGTGGTGGCGGCCCGGCCGCGCGCCCGGCGGGCGCTGGCCCGGGTGCGCGACGTGCCGTGGTGGACGCGCCTCGGCGGTCTCGGCGGCGCCTCGCTCGTGGCGGTCGGCGCCGCGGCGGCGCCGGAGATCGGGGTGGCCCTGCTGACCGTGGGCCTGGTCGCCGGGCAGACCGCCGGCGGGCTCGCGGTCGACCGCTTCGGGCTGGCGCCGGGCGGTGCGCACCTGCTCACCGCGCCCCGGGTCGCCGGCGCGGCGCTGTGCCTGGTCGCCGTCGGGCTCGGCGGGCTCGGCCGCGACGCCCGCGAGGCTGACCCGGTGCTCCTGGCGTTGGTGGTGGGCGCCGGGCTGCTCATCGCGGTGCAGCAGGCGCTCAACGGCCGCGTGCGCCGCACCACCGGCGACGCCGCCGTGGCGACGCTCGTGAACTTCGTCGTGGGTACCACCGCGCTCCTGGCCGGGCTCGCGGTCGCCGTGCTGCTGCGCGGCGCCGCCGACGGCGACTGGCCCGGCCCGGGGCAGTGGTACCTGTACCTCGGCGGCCCGATCGGGGCGACGTTCGTCGGCGTCGCGGCCGTCGTGGTGCGTCGCACCGGCGTGCTGCGCCTCGGGCTGGCCGTGGTCGCCGGCCAGGTGGTCGGGGCGCTCGCGCTGGACCTGGCGGTGCCGGTCACCTCGACCGGCATCGCGACGACGACGGTGGTGTCGGCCGCGCTGACGCTGGTCGCGGTCGCCGTGAGCGGACTGGGGGTACGACGGGCATGAGCACGCACGACGACGCGCCGCTGGTGGTGCGGCCGCGCACGCTGACGCGGGTCTGCTGGGCCAGCGCGGTGCTGGTCACGGCGGTCTTCGCGCTGGTGGGCTGGGGTCTGACGAGGTCGGAGGGCGACGCCGGCTTCGGCACTGCCGACGCGATCGCCATGACCGGCCTCGGGGCGCTCCTCGGCGCGGCCGCGCTGTCGTTCACCCGCGCCCGCGTCGTCGCCGGGGCCGACGGCGTGCGGGTGCGCAACGTGGGCGGCGAGACCGGCGTGCCGTGGGCGGTGGTGCGGTCGGTGCGCTTCGACGAGGGCGCCTCGTGGGCGAGCCTCGAGCTGCAGGACGACGACACCCTGCCGCTGCTCGCCGTGCAGGCCAACGACGGCGCCTACGCGCGCGAGGCCGTCGCGCAGCTGCGGCTGCTGCTCGAGCGCTCCCGGGCCGCGTGAGCGGCGCCCGTCCCCTCGGCACCAGCGACGACGGCCGGCCCGACCCGCGGCTCGTCGCGGCGCTCGCCGCCTGGCGCGCGGCGCCGTCGCCGGCCGCCCGGGCGGAGGTGCTGGCCGCGCTCGTCGACGCGCGGGTGTTCCTCGCGCTGGCCGCCCGCGCCGGTGAGACGGAGGTGGGCGAGCACGGGCTGCTTCAGGAGCGGTCTGCCGAGATGGCGCTCCTGTCCGTCGTCGGGACGGCCGGGGCGCGGGCGCTGCCGGCCTTCCCCGACGGCACCGACGTGCCCCGCTGGCGCGAGGAGGCCCGCCCCGTCCCGGTGCGCGGACCGCTCGCCTGCGCCACCGCCCTCGACGACGGCGCCGACGCGCTGCTGCTCGACCCGGGCGGCGCCGACCTCGTCGTCGGGGCCGACGAGCTGGCCTCGCTGGCCGATGGCCGGGTACCGGTGCCGGGGACGTCCGTGAGCACCCGGCGCACCGCGGCCGCGCTGCAGGCGCCCGCCGGGCCGCCGGACCGAGCCCTGCTGGACGCCGTCGCCGCGGCGCTGCACGGCGAGCCGGTGGAGGCCGCGCGGCTGCTCGAGGGGCCCTCGGGGCCGGTGCTGGGCGTCGTCCCGGCGCGCGGGCTCGCGCCCGCGGACCTCGCCGCGCTGGCCGACCGCGTCGCCCGCCGGCTGGGGCCGGTGCTGCCGGTGCCGCTGCGCCGCCGCCGCTGGCGGTCGCGCCGCTAGCGCCCGCTCCCGGTGGTCGACAGGGACGACACGCTCGACACGCCGGGGCGGTGCTGCGGGCTGCTCCCTGTCGATCACCGCAGCCTCCGCGCCGGGCCGCGGC
>DATMKB010000247.1:0-3610 GCA_035553635.1 Mycobacteriales bacterium | reverse complement strand
CTGCGCGCGACGGCGGCGGACCTGCGCAGCGGCGTCCGCGCGCTGGGGGAGCTCGACCTCGCGAGGCTGCTGCGGCGGCACGGCCTGCCGCAGCCGGACCGGCAGGTGGTGCGCCGACGGCCGTCGGGCCGCCAGTACCTGGACTGCCGCTGGGACCGCTACCGCGTCGTCCTCGAGGTCGACGGTGTGCAGCACGCCGGCGCAGCGCAGCAGGCGGCCGACGCCGTGCGGGACCTCGACCTGGTGGCGGACGGTGACACCGTCGTGCGCATCCCCTGCACGGCGCTGGTGGTCGACGGCGACGCCGTGGTGCGGGCGCTGGCTCGGGCCCTCGAGGCGCGCGGCTGGGGCCGAGCGGCGTGACTTACCCGTCCGGAGCCGCTCGGCGTCGGGGTGTGCTGCCAGACGGACAGGTGGCGCCGAGCCCGCCACGCGTCCGGCTCCCCAAGCGGTGCGCATGTGCTGCCAGACGGACGCAACCAGCCCCGTCGGCGCCGGAGGGCTAGTCGGTGCCGGCCGGCGCATGCACCTCGGCGACGGCGATGGGCGCGCGCAGCAGGTCGTCCGGGATCCCGAAGGACTCGACGAGCCCCAGGGCGGCGGGCCGCAGCTCGCCGCAGAGCGCGTTGACCTCCTTCACGACGTCCTTGGCGGCGTCGGGCTCGAGGTAGCCGTGCTCGAGCCACCAGGCGCGGCCGCGCTCGACGACGGTGAGGGCGTAGAGGTCGCGCAGCGCCTCGAGCACCGGGCGGGCCTCGCCCTCGTGCGCCGCCACCTTCGCCGCGAACTGCTCGTGCACGACGCGCTCGACGTGGGCGGTGGCCGCGGCCAGGGCGTGGTCCTGGCAGTGCGAGAGCGCGCGCAGCGGGTCCATGCCCTCGCCGGAGGTGAGCCGGCGCAGCCGGCGGGCGAGCGAGTCGACGAGCCGCTCCTCGCGGAAGCGCAGCGCCTGCGCCTGCCAGTCGGCCGACCGCAGCTCGACGTCGTCGCGGGTGAAGCGCGACAGCGGCCCGGCCTCGGACAGCCAGCGCGACACCTGGCGGCCGGCGAGCTGCCGGGCCATGCCGACGGCGTCGAGGTCCTCGAACTGGGACGCGTAGTCCGACAGCAGCGTCTTGGCGACGAGCTGCAGCAGCACCGTGTTGTCGCCCTCGAAGGTGACGAAGACGTCGGAGTCGTTGCGCAGGGAGGCGAAGCGGTTCTCCCACAGGTAGCCCTTGCCGCCGCAGCACTCCCGGCTGTCCTGCACCGCGCGGAGCATGTGCCAGGTGGCCACCGCCTTGAGGCCGGCGGCGAGCGCCTCGACCTCGCGCTGCTCCTGCGTGCCGGTCTCCGCCGCACCGACGACGTCGGCGTACGAGGCGGTGAGGTGGTCGTGCGCGGCCTGCAGCGCGAAGGACTCGGCGATCGCCGGCAGCAGGCGCCGCTGGTGGGTGAGGTAGTCCATGAGCGGGGTGTCCATGTCGAGCCCCGTGCCGAACTGGCGGCGCCGCTCGCCCCACCGCACCGCGATGGTGAGGGCGTTGCGCGCGACCGCGAGCCCGGCCCCGGCGATGGAGATGCGGCCCTGCACGAGGGCGCCGATCATGGTGAAGAACCGGGCGCCCGGCGAGCTGATGGACGAGGTGTACTCGCCGTCCTCGGTGACCTGGCCGTAGCGGTCGAGCAGGTTCTCGCGCGGGACGCGGACGGCGCTGAAGCGGATGCGGCCGTTGTCGACGCCCTGCAGGCCCATCTTGTCGCCGCAGTCCTCGATCTCGACGCCCTCGAGGAGCTCGCCGTCCTCGCCCCTGATCGGCACGAGGAACGCGTGCACGCCCTTCGCCTCCCCGGCGACGTCGAGCTGGGCGAAGACCACCGCGATGCGGCCGTGCCGGGCGGCGTTGCCGATCCAGTCCTTGCGCGACTCCTCGTCCGGCGTGTGGAGCACGAACTCGCCGGCCGCGGCGTCGTAGCGCGCGATCGTGCGGATGCTGCGGACGTCGCTGCCGTGGCCGCTCTCGCTCATCGCGAAGCAGCCGGGCAGCGCGCCCGAGGCGGTGTCGGCCAGGTACTGCGCGTGGTGCCGCTCGGTGCCGAGCCGGTGCACGGCCCCGCCGAACAGGCCGAACTGCACGCCGACCTTGACGAGCAGCGACAGGTCGCCGTGGGCGAGCGTCTGGAAGCCTGCGATCGAGCCGCCGGCGTCGCCGGTGCCGCCGTGCTCCGGCGGGAACGACCGCGACCCGGCGCCGGTCTTCGCGACGGTCCGGAGCCAGTCGAGGACGAGGTCGCGGTACTCGTCGCGCGGCAGGCCGTCGGCGGCCGAGAGGTCCAGCCCGGCGAGCACCTCGCGGGTGTAGCGCCGGACCTCGGCGTGCTCGCCGTCCAGGACGGCCTGCAGCTCGGCGACGACGGCGGGGGGCAGGGGAGCGTCCGGGAGCGACGCGGTCCGCGGCTCGGTCATGCCCGGCTCCTTACCCCTGTCGCCGCCGCCACACCGGCCTGTCCCTGCCGTCCTGCTCACAGGCCCGGCTCACAGCGGCCTCACACGGCGTCGGGCAGGCTGGAGCCCATGACGGAGCCGGGCCTGACGACGGAGGACGCAGGGGCGCTGCTCGAGCGCGCCCTGTTCGAGGTGAAGAAGGTCGTCGTCGGCCAGGACCGGATGCTCGAGCGGATGCTCGTGGCGCTGCTGTCCCGGGGCCACTGCCTGCTCGAGGGCGTCCCCGGCATCGCCAAGACGCTGGCCGTCGAGACGCTCGCGACGGTGGTCGGCGGCTCCTGGGTGCGCCTGCAGTTCACGCCCGACCTCGTGCCGAGCGACCTCGTCGGCACCCGCGTCTACCGGCCCTCGACCGAGAGCTTCGACGTCGAGCTCGGGCCGGTGTTCGCCAACCTCGTCCTGGCCGACGAGATCAACCGCGCGCCCGCCAAGGTGCAGTCGGCCCTGCTCGAGGTCATGGCCGAGCACCAGGTCTCGATCGCCGGCACCACGTACCCGCTGCCCGAGCCGTTCCTCGTGCTCGCGACGCAGAACCCGATCGAGAGCGAGGGCGTGTACCCGCTGCCCGAGGCGCAGCGCGACCGCTTCCTGCTCAAGGTCGTCGTCCGGCACCCCGGCCTGGCCGACGAGATGGAGATCGTCCGGCGGATGGCGGTCGACCCGCCGCGCGCCTCGCCGGTGCTCGAGCTCGACGACCTCACCGACCTGCAGGCCGCGGCCGACACCGTCTTCACCCACCACGCCGTCACCGAGTACGCCGTGCGGCTGGTCATGGCCACCCGCGAGCCGGAGGCCTGGGGGCTGCCGCAGCTGCGGCCGCTCGTCGCCCACGGCGCGTCCCCGCGCGGCAGCCTCGGGCTGGTCCGGGGCGCGCGGGCGCTCGCCCTGCTGCGCGGCCGCGACTACGTGCTGCCGTCCGACGTCGCCGACCTCGCCACCGACGTGCTCGCGCACCGCATCGTCCTGACCTACGAGGCGCTGGCCGAGGAGGTGCCGGCCGAGCGCGTCGTCGAGCAGGTCGTCGAGCGCATCGAGCCCCCGCAGATCGCCCCGCAGCAGCACCGCTCGCCCGACCGGTCGGGAGCGGCGTGAGGCTGCTCCCCGCGCGCCCGGCCCCGCCCCCGC
>DATMKB010000246.1:0-4616 GCA_035553635.1 Mycobacteriales bacterium | reverse complement strand
CGAGGACTGCGAGCCGCGCGAGATGCCCCTCGGCGTCGACCCGACGGGCACCTTCCTCGAGGAGTTCGAGCAGCGCTGGGCGCAGGCGCCGCGCGCCCTGCGCGACGACGGCGTCCCCGGCACCGGCCGCACGCGGGTGTGGGTGCGGCTGCGCCGGCCGGTCGAGACGACGGCGGCGGTGCTGCCGCTGCTGGCCGACCTCGCGCCGTCGGCCATCGGCGAGGCGCTCGGCGAGCGTGCAGGCGGCGTCAGCCTGGACAACACGCTGCGCTGCGCCGGCCGGCCCGACGTCGGCCCGGGGGCGTGGCTGCTGCTCGACCTCGTGGTCGACGCCGTCGTGGCCGACGTCGCGCAGCTCTCGGGGCGGCTGTTCGACACCTCCGGCGCGCTGCTGGCCACCTGCCAGCAGTCGGCGCTCGTGCGCCGCCGCGCCGAGCCGCGCCGCCGGGCCTGACCCCTCTCGAGAGCGCGCTCCAGAAGTGCACCCGCCGGTGGGTGCACTTCTGGAGGAGGGTCGCCCCCCTCAGGCCCGGAGCACCAGCGCCGTCGCCACCGCCGCGCGCCCCTCGCCGCGGCCGGTGAGCCCCAGCCCGTCGGTGGTGGTGGCGCTCACCGAGACCGGCGCCCCGCCCAGCGCCGCCGACAGCGCCGCCACCGCCTCGGCTCGGCGCGGGCCGACCTTCGGCCGGTTGCCCACCACCTGCACCGCCACGTTGCCCACCCGCCAGCCGGCCTCGCCGAGCAGCCGGTGCACCTCGCGCAGCAGCGCCGTGCCGCTCGCCCCCGACCACTCCGGCCGGTCGGTGCCGAACACCGCCCCCAGGTCGCCCAGGCCCGCGGCCGAGAGCAGGGCGTCGCAGGCCGCGTGCGCGGCGACGTCGCCGTCAGAGTGCCCGGCGCAGCCGTCCTCGTCCTCGAAGAGCACGCCGGCCACCCAGCACGGGCGGCCGGCCTCGACCGGGTGGACGTCGACGCCCACACCGGTGCGCAGGTCAGCGGCGTCCACGCAGCACCGCCTCGGCGAGCAGCAGGTCCAGCGGGCGGGTCACCTTGAACGCCTCCTCCGAGCCGTCGACGACGGTCACCGGCACCCCGAGAGCCTCGACCATCGAGGCGTCGTCGGTGGCCGCCGGGTCGCCCGCGGCGTGCGCCCGCGCGAGCACCTCGCGGGCGAAGCCCTGCGGCGTCTGCACCGCGCGCAGCCCGGCGCGCGGCACGGTGCGCACCACCCGGTCGCCGGCCACCTCCTTGACCGTGTCGGCCACCGGCAGCACCGGCACGACGGCCGGCGCCCCGGCCCGCAGGGCCGCCACCACCCGCGCGACGACGTCGGGCGGGACGAGGCAGCGCGCGGCGTCGTGCACGAGCACGAGGTCGACGTCGGCCGGCAGCGCGGCGAGCGCCCGGGCGACGGACGCGGGCCGCTCCTCGCCGCCCGCCACCACCTGCGCCTGCGGCACGAGCGCCCGCACGCCGTCGACGTCGTCCGGCGGCGCGGCCACCACCACGACGTCGACCTCCGGGCAGGCCGCGAGCGCGCGGACGGCGTGCACGAGCAGCGGCTCGCCGAGCAGCGGGCGCAGCGCCTTGGGGGCGCCCGGGCCGAGCCGGGTGCCGCGGCCCGCCGCGGGGACGAGCACGCCGGTGGTCACCGGCCCATCCTGCCGGTCAGGCGCCCCGCACGTCGCGCGCGGGCTGGCCGGGCACCGGCACCGGCCGGGCCGGCTCGTGCACCGGCTTGGCGAACACCAGCCGGCCGTTGGCCGTGGTGAGCACGCTCGTCACCTGCACGGCGGCCTCCTTGCCCACGAGGTGCCGGGCCCGCTCGACGACGACCATCGAGCCGTCGTCGAGGTAGCCGACCGCCTGGCCCGGCTCCTTGCCGGCCTTGAGCAGCAGGACGCTGACGTCGTCGCCGGCCGCCACGGGCGGGCGCAGGGCGAGGGCCAGCGCGTGCAGGTTGAGCACCTTCACCCCGGCGAGGCCGGCGGCGCGGGCGAGGTTCGTGTCGAGGGTGAGCAGCGCGGCCGACCGGTCCAGGCAGATCCGCACCAGCTTGGCGTCGACCTCCGGCACGCCCGGCACGTCGACGTCGAGCACCTCGACCGCGACGCCCGGCTCGCGCTTGAGCGCCTCGAGCACCTCGAGGCCGCGGCGGCCCTTGGCCCGGCGCAGGTCGTCGGCGGCGTCGGCCAGGCCCTGCAGCTCGGCGAGCACCGGCGCGGGCACGAGCATGCGGCCGTGCAGGAACCCGGCCCGCACGACGTCGAGCACCCGCCCGTCGACGGCCACGGACGTGTCGACCACGCGGGGCAGCGACGCCGCGGGCGCGGGCCGCGGCGCGAGGCCGGCCCGCTCGCCGAACAGGGCGAGGACGCCGTCGCGCTTGGCGCTGCCGAGGTGGAAGCCGAGGTAGCCGGTGAGCACGACGACGATGCCGAACAGCGGGAAGGCGAGGTAGGCCTGCGGGAGGAAGAACACCGGCCAGGCGACGCCGGCCCCGAGCAGCACGCCGCCGACGAGCCCGACGGCCCCGGCGACGAGCGTGTCGGCGTCGACGTCGCGCAGGGTCGTGCGGGCGACCTCCGCGGTCTGGCCGGCCCGGCGCCCGAGGACGCCGCCGAGCACGTACCCGAAGCCCGACCCGAGGACGAGCCCGACGGCGGTGCCGTTGAGCGCGCCGAGGACCTCCCGCGAGGGGTCGACCGCGGTGCCGACCTGGTAGCCGGCGCCGGCGAAGAACACGACGACGAGCAGCCGCAGCACCTCGAGGACGGCCGGCGGGGTGCGCACGCGGCCGGGCGGGCGCACGACGTCGCGGTCGGTCGTCGTGGTCCCCATGTCCGGTTCCTCGGCAGGAGGACGGGAGAACTCGAGGGGCAGCCGGGAGAGCACGAGGGGCCGCCACCCGGACGGGTGACGGCCCCTCGCGGAGCTGCGGGGACTAGCTGGCGAGGACCTCGTCGAGGATCGCCTCGGCCTTGTCCTCGTTCGTGCCCTCGGCGAGCGCGAGCTCGCTGACGAGGATCTGGCGGGCCTTGCTCAGCATGCGCTTCTCGCCGGCGGACAGGCCGCGGTCCTTGTCGCGGCGCCAGAGGTCGCGGACGACCTCGCCGACCTTGTTGATGTCGCCCGAGGCGAGCTTCTCGAGGTTGGCCTTGTAGCGGCGCGACCAGTTGGTCGGCTCCTCGACCGCCGGAGCGCGGAGCACCTCGAAGACCTTGTCGAGACCGGCCTGGCCGACCACGTCGCGCACGCCGACGATCTCGGCGTTGTCGGCGGGGACCCGGACGGTGAGGTCGCCCTGGGCGACCTTGAGGACCAGGTAGGTCTTGTCCTCGCCCTTGATGGTGCGGGTCTCGATGGCCTCGATGAGCGCGGCCCCGTGGTGCGGGTAGACGACGGTCTCGCCGACTGCGAACGTCATGTGGTTGTAGCCCCTCTCGCCGGCAGCCAGAGTAGCACCGCCGTCCGGTCACCGGGAGCGATCACCGCAGGTCAGAGCACGTGACAGGGGCTTGACAAGCGGCCTGCGGTGGTGCACGCGCGAAGGACTAGCGGGCGCGCAGCAGCGTCGCGTAGAGGGTCAGCCCCGGGCCGAACGCCATCGCGACGACGGGGTCGCCGGGCGCCAGGTCGCGCGTCTGCTGCAGCCGCTCGAGCACCATGAGCACCGTCGCGCTCGAGCAGTTGCCGACGTCGCGGAGCACGTCGTAGGACGGCGCGAGGTCCTCCTCGGGCAGGTCGAGCACCTCGCCGACGACCTCGACGATCTTGCGGCCGCCGGGGTGCACCGCCCACCCGGCGACGTCCTGCACCGACAGCCCGTTGCGGGCGAGCAGCTGCTCGACCACCGGGCGCGCGTGCTGGGCCAGCACGTCCGGCACCGCGGGCGACAGGCCCATCTTGAAGCCGAGGTCGGTGACGTCCCAGGTCATGTGGCCGGTGGTGGAGACGTCGGTGCGCGCGACGACGTCGACGACCTCGAGGCCGGTGCCCGCGCCGGGCTCCAGGACGACCGCCGCCGCCGCGTCGCTGAACAGCGCGTGCGCCACCATCTGCTCGAGGTCCTCGGGCGTCGGCTCGCCGCTGCGCGCGGTCTCGGTGGTGGGCTGCACGTGCAGGCTCGTCAGCTCGACGCAGAGCATCACGGCCGGCCTCTGGCGCGCCGCGACGAAGTCGGCCGTGGCCCCGAGGCCCGGCAGGGCCGCGTAGCAGCCCATGTGGCCGACGTGCAGGCGCTGCACGTCGTCGGTCATGCCGAGGTCGCGGGCGAGCAGGATGTCCAGGCCCGGCGTGGCGTAGCCGGTGCAGCTCACCACCGTGAACAGCCCGACGTCCTCGGGCGCCAGGCCGGCGTCGTCGAGGGCCCCGGCGACGGCCTCCTTGCCGAGCGGCAGGGCCTCCTGGACGAAGCGCTGCATGCGCGCGCCGGTGCCCCAGCCGGAGATGTCCTCCTGCGTCGGGTCGACGACGCCGCGCCGGGTGCTGGTCGCCGAGTGCTGCCAGACCTTCTCGGCCAGGCGGGCCCCGGCGTAGTGGTCGCGGAAGAAGCCGTCCCAGAGGGCCTGCTGGTCCATGGGCGGCGGGAGGGCGCGGGCGCGGCCGGTGACGAC
>DATMKB010000245.1:0-8030 GCA_035553635.1 Mycobacteriales bacterium | reverse complement strand
GTTCGCGCTGATCTTCCTGTCGATCTCGGCGGCCTACGGCATCAGCTGGCTCGGCGTCCCGCTCGGCTGCGCGTTCTTCACCGTCGGCGCCCTCTACGGCCTGGCCGCCGCCGTGCTGGCCCTCACCGGCAAGAAGAAGCTCACGAAGGTCGGCCCGCCGGAGAAGACCATCGAGACGGTCAAGGACGACATCGCCTGGGCCAAGCACCCCACCCGCTCCCCGTGATCGCCCCGTAGCCGACCCCTACGCTCGGGCGGCATGACCGTCGACGAGTCCGTGGTGCTCGTCGACGGCCCGTGGACGCACCGCGAGGTCACCGCCAACGGCGCGCGGTTCCACCTGGCCGAGTGCGGCCCGTCCGACGGCCCGCTCGTGCTGCTGCTGCACGGCTTCCCGGAGTTCTGGTGGTCGTGGCGCTCCCAGCTCGTCGCCCTCGGCGAGGCCGGCTTCCACGCGGTGGCGCCCGACCTGCGCGGCTACGGCGCGTCGGACAAGCCGCCGCGCGGCTACGACGCCTACACGCTGTCGGCCGACGTCGCGGGCATGGTCCGGGCGCTCGGCGCCTCCGAGGCCGACGTCGTCGGGCACGACTGGGGCGGCGCCCTGGCCTGGTCGACGGCCACCCTGCACCCCGGCGTCGTGCGCCGGCTGGCGGTGGTCGGCATGCCGCACCCGCTGCGGCTGCGCGCGGCCCTGCTCACCGACGCGCGGCAGCGCCGGGCGTCGGCCTACATCGGGCTGTTCCAGCTGCCGCGGCTGCCGGAGGCCCGCCTGCGGCGCTACGGCGGGGCGTACGTCGGCGACCTGCTGCGCCGCTGGGGCGGCCCCGGGTTCCCCGACCCGGAGACCGAGGCGCGCTGCCGCGAGGCCCTGCAGGTGCCGCCGGTCGCCCACACGTCGCTGGAGTGGTACCGCTGGGCGGTGCGGTCGCTGACCCGGCCGAGCGGCGTGCGCTACCAGAAGCTGCTCGCCCGCGGCGTCGGCGTGCCGGTGCTGCACCTGCACGGCGCGCTCGACGGCTGCCTGCTCCCGGAGACCGCGCGCGGCTCGGGCCAGTACGTGCAAGCGCCCTACGAGCTGCGCGTGCTCGACGGCGTCGGCCACTTCTGCCACGAGGAGGCGCCGGACGTCGTCACCGCGGCCCTGCTCGAGCACCTGACGGCGTGAGGCGCGGGCGCGACGCCGCCGGGCGGCCGGTGCCGCTCGGCTCGCCGGACGTGGTCGAGCCCGTGCCGGAGGTGTCCCGCCCGCCCGAGGAGGCGCTGCGCCTTGCCCAGGAGCTGCTCGACGCCGGCCGCCCGTTCTTCGCCCACGACGTGCTGGAGCAGGCGTGGAAGGACGCGCCGCCCGCGGAGAAGGACCTGTGGCAGGGGCTCGCGCAGGTCTGCGTGGGGCTCACCCACGTCCAGCGCGGCAACCCGGCCGGCGCGGCGCGCCTGCTGCGCCGCGGCGCCGGCCGGCTCGCCGACGCGGCGCCGGCCCACGGCGTGGACCCGGCCCCGGTGGCGTCCTGGGCCGCGGCCGCCGCGGACCAGGTGGACGCCGGCGCCGCGCCCAGCCCCCTGCGGCTCCGCTGACCGGAGGGGTCAGGCGGCGCGGTTGCGGGTCTCGGCGGCGACGGCCAGGTTGTCGAGGAAGCCCTCGGCGAGGCGCTCGAGCTGCGGCGGCGTCAGCACCTCGCCGTAGCCGGCGTCGGGGTCGGCCGGGTCGAGCTCGAGCACGGCGTGGGTCACCGGCGTGCCGTCACCGGTCGGGGCGTAGGCCAGCGTGAGCCGGCCGGCGGCGGCCCGCGCCGGGCCGTCGGGCGCCGGGTGCCACTCGAAGAGCGTCACGTACGAGGTGGGGGTGCGGCGCGGCGGCAGCGCCCGCACCGCGAGGCGCACCGGCCCGGCCTCGGTGGCGCGCGGCACGGCCGGAGCGGCCTCGACGAGCAGCCGGCCGTCGCGCTCGCCGACGCGCGAGGCCCCCGGCCAGAGGTCGACGGCGGTGGGGCCGGCGAGCAGGAGGGCCGTGCTGGTGGGGTCGGCGTCGATGCGCCGGGACACGCGGGTGCGCGCAGGGCGCCGCACGGTGAGCACGCGGACACCTCCGGGGGCTGGGGGACGATCGACCGCTTGCAACTGTAAGCGCAGCGCAAGCACCGGGTCGACCTCGGCCGGGGTGACCGTGCCCACGGCCCGTCGCGGAACTGCCTGCGATACAGGCGTTCTGCGCCGTTCGTCCCCCCGTCGAGGGGGTGCTTGCTCAGTCGCAGCTGCGGGTGTCGACGGCGTCCGTGGCGGCGGCGCCGGCGGCCGCCGAGCCCGCGACCTCGTCGGCCGTGAGCGCGTAGCCGGTCTGCGGGTCGTCCGCGGCGGCCGCGAAGATGACGCCGAGCACCTGCCCCGACGGGTCGAGGAGCGGGCCGCCGGAGTTGCCCGGCTGCACGAGGCCGCGCAGCGCGTAGATCTCGCGGACGACCGTCTGCTCCTGGTAGATGTCCGGCCCCCGGGCCCGCTGCGTGCCGCGCACGCGGGCGCCGTCGGCGCGGAAGGGCCCGTTCTGCGGGTAGCCCGCGACGACGGCGCTCGCCCCGCTCTCCGCCGGGCCGGTGAAGACGAGCGGCGGGCGCTCGAGCCCCGGCACGGCCAGGACGGCGACGTCGCGGCCCGGGTCGAAGAGCACGACGCGGGCCTCGAGCTCGCGGTCGCCGACCTGCACGCGGGGCGCGTCGACGCCGGCGACGACGTGGGCGTTCGTCATGACGCGCTGCGGCGCGTACACGAAGCCGGTGCCCTCGATGCGGCGCCGGCAGGCCTCCGCGACGCCGGTGATCTTCAGGATGCTCGGCCGGGCGGCCTCGACGCCGGGGCTCGCGGCGAGCGCCGGGTCGGGCGGCGCGACCTCGGTGACCTGCGTCGGCGCGAGGCCGCCGAAGACCTCCGGGAAGCCGCGGTCGTCGATGAGCCGGCGGAAGGAGGAGAACAGCCGCTGCGCGCCGCCGGGCACGAGGTCGTCGACGGTCTGCAGGACGGCGGACCGCCGCACCTGCGACGCCAGCGTGGTGAAGGACGACGACGCCACCGCCGTGCCGACGAGCCAGGCGACGAGCAGCAGGCTGACGACGCTCACCACGGACCCGCCGAGCGCGTCCACGGCGCGGGCGGGCCGCCAGGTGAGCCGGTCGCGCACGGAGGCGCCGACGAGCGTGGCGACGAGCTGGCCGACGCTGGCCGCCACGAAGACCACCCCGAGGCCGACGAGCGGCCGCGGCAGGTCGACGAGCGGACCGCTGTCGGCGACGGCGGGCGCGGCCGTGGCCCCGAGCACCCCGCCGCCGAGGAACCCCGCGAACGACAGCGCCCCGACGACGAAGCCCTGCCGGTAGCCCGACACCGCGAAGAGCAGGGCCGCGAGCAGCAGCACGACGTCGAGCCCGCTACCCACCGGTGGCCTCCGCGTCGACGTCGGCGTCGGTGGGCGGCTCCCGCCGCCCGCTGCTGCGCAGGGCGAGCGCGAGCACGGCCGGGTCGAGCTCCTGCTGGCGCGAGCGGTCCCAGGGCACGGCCCAGCCGCCGAGCGACAGGAGCTTGTCGAGCAGGCCCGCGGTGAAGCCCCAGACGAGCAGGTCGCGGACCTCGAAGGCCGGGCCGATCCACCCCGACGGGTGCGTGACCTGCAGGCGGTTCGCCGGGTCGACGAGCTCGGCGAGCGGCACCCGCGCGACGGCGGCCACCTCCGCGGCGTCGACGGCGGCCAGCGGGTGCGGCTCCCGCCACCAGGCGACGACGGGGTGCACGACGAAGCCCGACGGCGGCAGCCACAGCGCCGGCAGCACGCCCAGCACCTCGACCGACGCCGGGTCGAGCCCGACCTCCTCCTGCGCCTCGCGCAGCGCCGCGCGGACGTGGCCGTCGTCGTCGACGGGGCCGTCCTCCGGGTCGAGGGCGCCGCCAGGGAAGGCCGGCTGCCCGGCGTGCGAGCGCAGCGTCGCCGCCCGCTCGATGAGCACGACCTCCGGGCCGGCGTCCTCCTCGCCGAACAGCACGAGCACGGCGGAGTGCCGGCCGGCGCCGGGCGGCGGGAGGAAGCGGGAGAGCTGCTCGCCGCGCACGCCGGGGAGCGCGTCGACGAGCTGCTCGAGCCAGGCCGGCACCGTCACAGGACGACCCCGAGGTGCTCGGCGACGAGCGCCTCGAGCTCGGCCCGGTCGGCGAACGGGCCGCGCAGGACGTGCGCGACCGATCCGTCGGCCCGCAGGAACAGGGTGACCGGCACGCCGCCGGCGAAGGCGCGCCGCACGAGCCCGTCGTCGTCGACGACGGACGGCCAGCGCATGCCGAACTGCTCGGCGAAGGTCAGCGCCGCCCGGCGCGTGTCGGTGGTGAGCACGCCGACGACGCCGACGCGGTCGCCGGCGGCCTCGCGGAACTCGGCGAGCGCCGGCACCTCCTCGCGGCAGGGCCCGCACCAGGACGCCCACAGGTTCACCACCGTGGGCCGCCCGGGCGGGGCCGACCGCAGGTCGACCGGCGCCCCGCCGCCGAGGCACGCCAGCTCGAGGTCGGGCAGCTCGGGGCCGAGGCCGGGCGGGCACGGGTCGAGCGCCGCGCGGGCCTGCAGACCGGCGAGCTCGCCGCCGCGGGCGTCGGTCTGGTCGATGGTGGCGGTGGGGTCCTCGTCGGGCGCCGGCGCGGCCTGCTCGGCGTCGGCGCGCAGGCCGTACAGCAGCGCGGCGAGGGCGAGCAGCACCACCGCCGCGGCGGCGGCCAGGCGCGCCCGGCCGGGGCCCGCAGCGCCGGGAGCCGTCACGCGGCACCGCCGACGACGCGCACGACGTCGCCCTTGACGAGCCGGCCGGCCGCCTCGGGGTCGGTGGGGCCGAGCCCGTACGACGGGCAGAGCCGCGCGAGCGCGCAGGCGCCGCACGCCGGCGTGCGGGAGTGGCAGACCCGCCGCCCGTGGAAGATCACGCGGTGGCTGAACATCGTCCACTCGCTGCGCGGCAGCAGGTCGGCGACGACGCGCTCGACCTGAACGGGGTCGTCCTCGTCGGTCCAGCCGAAGCGGCGGACGAGGCGGCCGAAGTGGGTGTCGACGGTCAGCCCCGGGACGCCGAACGCGTTGCCCAGCACGACGTTCGCGGTCTTGCGGCCGATGCCCGGCAGCGCCACGAGGTCGGCCATCCGCCGGGGGACCTCGCCGCCGTGCCGCTCCACGAGCGCGGCGCCCAGCCCGGTCAGGCTCGCGGCCTTGGCGCGGAAGAAGCCGGTGGGCCGGATGAGGTCCTCGAGCTCCGCCCGGTCGATGGCGGCGTAGTCGGCCGCCGTCGGGCAGCGGCGGAACAGCGCCGGCGTGACCTCGTTGACCCGCTTGTCGGTGCACTGCGCCGACAGCACGGTGGCGACCGCCAGCTCGAGCGGCGTGGTGAAGTCCAGCTCGCAGTGCGCGTCGGGGTGGACCTCGGCGAGCAGCCGGTTCGTGCGCCGGGCCCGGCGGACGAGCGCGAGGCGCGTCTCGTCCGGGCGCGGCGTCGTCACGCACCGATGCTACGAGCCGCCCCGCCGGGCCGCCCGGCTCGTCCGGGCGGGTGATGCGCCTCAAGGACCCGCGGAGGACTGACGAGAGCCGGAGCAGTGGTCACGCAGAGTGACGACAGCGACCGAGGAGAGCAGATGGACGTCCGCACCGGCCCGCCGACCCCGCGCACCGCGGTGCGGCCGCTGCGCGCCCCGGACGCCGGCCTGCCGCTCCCCTCGCCGCTGGACGCCGCGGCCGCCGGCCTGCCCGCGCCGCCGACCGCCGACCGGCCGGTCCCCCGCTCCCGCAAGGGCGGGCCGCGCCCGGTGCCCGAGCGGCACCCGCGCTACGCGCACCTCTCGCTCGACCAGCTGCGCGGCTACCGCCGGGCGCTCGGCGAGGAGGAGGGCCGGGTCTCGTACTGGCGGCGCATCCTGCAGGCGCGCCTCGACCTGCTGCGCGCCAGCCTGGACGGCGGCAGCGCCCGCGACGTCGACACCCGCGCGCTGCGCCCCGTGCTCACCGACGACCGGCTCGGCGCCGGCCGGCGCGCCCTCGTCGAGGTGGTGCCGGTGGACGACATCCCGCCCCTGCCGGAGGTGCAGGAGCTCTGGGACCGCGAGGTCGCCCCGGACGACGCCGAGGGCCTGCGCGCCTTCGAGGTGGAGCTGGCGGCGGCCGAGCGCCAGCTGTCGGACTACCGCGCGGCGCTCCACGGCCGCATCGCGGAGGCGACGGGCGAGCTCATCGCGCGCTACCGCGAGCAGCCCTCGCTGTGCCTGTCGGCGCTCCCGCTGCCGCCCGAGCGCCGGCTCGCCGTCGGCTGAGCGCCCCCCGCGGGCATGGCCGCGGGCGAGGAGGGGGACCATGGGGGACGTGCCGCTCCTGCCCCTCACCCTGCTGCTGCCGCTGGCGCTGCTCGGGCTGATGCTCGCCATGGAGCGCGTCGAGCGGCCGCTGCGCGTCGACTCCGTGAGCGACGAGCTCGAGTCGTTCCTCGACTCCGCCCGGCCGGAGGAGGTCGAGACCTTCGTCAGCGAGGGCTTTGCGCCGGCGCTCGAGCGGTACTGGCGGCGCCGCCGGCTGTCCCGCCTGCTGCCCGTCCGGCCCCGGTAGCGCGCGCCGCGCCCCGCCCGGGCGCGTGGCGTGGGACACTCCCGGGTCGGCAGACCGCCCCGCGACGCGGGGCACGAGCGGAGGGTCGGGGCGTGGACGAGGTGCTGGCGAGGGCGGGCCTGTTCCAGGGCGTGGCGCCCGAGGCCGCCGAGGCGCTCGCGGCGTCGCTGACCTTCGGCGACTACTCCCGCGGGGAGCACGTCTTCGACGAGGGCGAGCAGGGCGACACCCTGTTCATCGTCCTGTCCGGCAAGGTCAAGATCGGCCGCCGGGCAGCGGACGGCCGCGAGAACATGCTGTCGGTCATGGGGCCGAGCGACATGTTCGGCGAGCTGTCGCTGTTCGACCCCGGTCCGCGCACGGCCACGGCCGTCGTCGTCACCGACGCGCGGCTGGCCTCGCTCGCGCACTCCTCCCTGCGGCCGTGGATCAAGGACCGCCCGGAGATCGCGGAGCAGCTGCTGCGCGTGCTGGCCCGCCGGCTGCGCCGCACCAACGACGCGCTCGCCGACCTGATCTTCACCGACGTGCCGGGCCGCGTCGCCAAGGCGCTGCTCGAGCTCGCGCAGCGCTTCGGCACGCCGGAGGGCGACGGCGTGCGCGTGCACCACGACCTCACCCAGGAGGAGCTGGCCCAGCTGGTCGGCGCCTCCCGCGAGACGGTCAACAAGGCGCTCGCCGACTTCGCCAGCCGCGGCTGGATGCGCGTCGACTCGCGCGCGGTCACCCTGCTCGACCGCGAGCGGCTGGCCCGCCGGGCCCGCTAGCCCCCGGCCGGCAGGCCGAGCTCGGCGGCGAGCCGCTCGGTGGCGGCCAGCTCCGAGCGCTGCCCGGTCGCGCGCGCGGCTGCCAGTGCCCGGGCCACCGCCTCCCGGGCCTGCTCGGGCTGCCCGCACCCGCGCAGCGCGGCGGCCAGCGCGCGCCAGGCGACCACCTCCGACCGGACGTCCTCGCCCGGCACGTCGACGGCCGACCGCGCGGTGGCCAGGGCCTCCTCGGCCCGACCGAGCTGCAGCAGGACGCCGGCGCGGTGCGCCCGCGCCTGCCGGAGCGGGAAGAGCAGGGCCGGCCGGTCGGTGGCCGACAGGGCGGCGTCGAGGGTGGCGAGCGCGTCCTCGAGCTCGCCGCGCGCGCGGTGCACCTGCGCGAGCAGCACCGACGCGCCGAGGGAGGCGTGCGGCTCGAGGTCCAGGCCGGCCAGCAGGGCGGACGCGCGGAAGGCGGCCGACTGCGCGCCGTCGAGGTCGCCGCGGTCGAGCGCGGCGTAGCCCTGCACGACGAGCGCGAGGCTCGTGATCACCGGGTGGCCGCCGGTCTCGGACAGCGCCACGGCCTCCGCCAGCAGCTCGACGGCGGTCTCCGGGTCGTCGTCGCCGCGCACCGCCGCACCGAGGGCCACGGTGGCCAGCGCGCT
>DATMKB010000244.1:0-2519 GCA_035553635.1 Mycobacteriales bacterium | reverse complement strand
GCCGCTGCAGGTCGACGTCGGACGACGCCGGGTCGAACAGCGCGTCCTCCAGGTCCTCGACGCGGTCCTCGAGGTCCTGCACCACCTCGCCGTAGCCGTCGACGAGGACGTCGAGCAGGCCGTGCAGCAGGAACGGCACGCCCGCCCGCGCGAGGGTGGGCGAGCTGTCCCAGCGCGCGAGCACCGGTTCCAGCGGCACGGCGGGGTCCTTGCGCACGGTGACCAGCGCCCGCGGGGTGATGAACGCGGACACCTCCGCCGGCTCGACCTCGTCGCCGACCAGCCGGACGGCGTAGGCGGCGAGGAAGTGGTGGTCGCGGTAGCGGTCGAGCTTGGGCCGCTGGTGGGCGTGCAGCGCGTCCTCGATGGCGAGCGGGTGCAGGCCGAGCTCGTCGACGAGCACGGCCATGTCGGCGTCGTCGGGCTGCAGGAGGTCGAGCCAGACCGCGCAGGCGGGATCGGCGAGGTGCTCGCTGACCTCGGCGACGTCGAAGCCGGCGGCGACCAGGCGGCCGTCGCGGTACAGGCGCGTGGACGCCGCGCACCGGGTGGGCGACGCGGCGCGCGCGGCGTCCTCCAGCGCGCCCACGGTCAGCCCGTGACGGCCAGCACGGCGAGCACGGTGGCGCCGAGCGCGACGCGGTAGGGCACGAACCACGTGATGCGGTGGCCGGCGACGAAGCGCAGCAGCCAGGCGATCGAGGCGTAGCCGACGACGAAGCTCGTCACGGTGCCCACCAGGGTCGGTCCCCAGCCGACGCCGGCGTCGAGCGCGTCGGGCAGGTTGAACAGGCCGGCCGCGAGCAGGGCCGGCACGGAGAGGAAGAACGACAGCCGGGTCGCGGCGACGCGGTCGAGGCCCAGCAGCAGGCCGGTCGAGATGGTGGCCCCCGAGCGGGAGACGCCCGGCACGAGGGCGACGCACTGCACGGTGCCGATGACGAGCGCGTCCTTCACCGTGAGGTCCTGCTCCCCGCGCGCCTGGGTGGCCCTGCGCTCGGCGAGCACCATGACGGCGCTCCACACGATGAGCGCGATGCCCACCGTCGTCAGCGAACGCAGCACGGGCCCGCGGATGACGTCGCGGAACAGGAACCCGACGACGCCGATGGGCAGCGATCCGAGGGCGACGCCGAGGGCGAAGCGGAAGTCCTGGCCCGACCGCGCCTGCGCGCTCGTGAGCCCCAGCAGCAGGCCCCGGGCGAGGGCCAGCAGGTCGCGCCAGAAGAACAGGACCACCGCGAGGATGGCGCCGATCTGGATGACGGCGGTGAAGCCGGTGACGGCGCGGTCGTCGACCGGCAGCCCCAGCAGCCCCTCGACGATCGTCAGGTGCCCCGTGCTGGACACCGGCAGGAACTCGGTGAGCCCCTCCACGGTGCCGAGCAGGACGGCGTCGAGCAGGCTGACCTCGGCCACGACGGGAGTGCCTCCGACGGGTCTAGTGCGCGGGCCGGCGCGCCAGGACGGCGGCGGCGAGCCCCAGACGGTAGACCGCCGCGGCCGTCGCGGACCGCCCCGGGCGACGCCGACGCACCGTGACGGCGGTCGCACCGCTGAGCGCCGCCGCCGGGACGCCCGCCGCCAGCAGGGGCGCGAGCTCGCGCAGCACCCCCCGGTCGGCCCGGGCCAGCGGGAGCAGCGAGGCGCCCGCGGTGACGGGCAGCGACATGAGCAGCGCGTGCCGGGCGGCGGCCTCGCGGTCGACGCCGCGGGCCCTCAGCGCGGTGAGCACGGCGCCGTAGCGCGAGACGCCCGGGGCGAGCGCGAGCACCTGCGCCGCGGCGGCCAGCACCGCCTCCGTGCGCCCGACGCCGCGCCGGGCCGGCCGCCGGTCGGCGAGCAGCAGGAGCGCACCGGCGGCGCCCAGCAGCGCGGCCGTCGGGCGGGGTCCGCCCAGCCGCCGCTCCACGGCGTCGTCGACGAGCAGCCCGGCGGCGGCCGCCGGCAGGCAGCTGGCCAGGAGCCCGGCCGCCGCGGCCGGCGGCAGGTCGCGCAGCTCGTCCCGCAGCGCCCACGCGATGCCGACGGTCGAGCCGGTGTGGAGTGCCGCCGCGAACGCCGTGCGGTGCGGCGGCGGTGCCCAGCCCAGCAGGTCCGGCAGCAGCGCGAGCTGCGCCGACGAGCTGACCGGGACGACCTCCGCCACGCCCTGCACGAGCCCGAGCGCCGCGGCCTGCGCCGGTGTCACGAGCCGGTCAGCCGACGCCCGCGAGCTCGAGCGCCTCGACGGCCGTGCGCAGCGAGGCCTTGCGCTCCTCGAGCGAGCCGACGAACGGCGACAGCGTCAGCGTCGTCACGCCGCTGCGCGACAGCTCCTGCATCTTCTCGGCGATGCGCTCCTTCGGTCCGAGCAGCGAGGTCGCGTCGAGGAACTCGTAGGGCACGGCCTGCGCGGCGCCGTCGTAGTCGCGGGCCAGGTACTTGTCCTGGACCTCCTTGGCCGCCTCCTCGAAGCCCATCCGGGTGGCGAGCTGGTTGTAGAAGTTCTTCTCCCGGCTGCCCATGCCGCCGACGTA
>DATMKB010000243.1:0-5190 GCA_035553635.1 Mycobacteriales bacterium | reverse complement strand
CTGCGCGAGGCGATCGAGATCATCCGGGCGCTCTGGTCCGGCGAGTACGTCACCTACCGCGGCAGCCACTTCGACGCCGTCAGCGCCAAGCTCTACGACCTGCCCGACGAGCCGGTGCGCATCGGCGTCGCCGGGTCGGGGTCGTCGTCGTGCGCGATCGCGGCCGAGCTCGGCGACTTCTTCATCGGCACCGAGCCGAAGCCCGAGCTGAAGGAGCGCTACGAGGGGGCCGGCGGCACCGGCGAGCTGGTCGGCCAGTTCCCGGGCACGTACGCCGCCGACGCCGACGCCGCCCTGACGACCCTGCACGAGAACTTCCGGTGGGGGACGCTCGGCTGGAAGGTGCAGGCGGAGCTGCCCGGACCGGCCGGGTTCGAGGCGGCCACGCAGTACGTGCGCCCCGAGGACATGGCCGACGCCGGCGCCTGGGGCCCGGACGTCGAGCCGTGGCTGGACAAGCTCCGGGCGTTCCGCGACGCCGGGTACGGCCGGGTCGCGCTCGTGCAGGTCGGCCCCGACCAGGAGCAGTTCTGCGAGTGGTTCGCGACCACGCTCCGGCCGGCGGCCGCGGACCTCTGACGCCGCGCGTCAGCGCCAGACGGTGCGCAGCCGGCTGGTGAGGGCGAAGGGGTCGGCGCCGCGCAGCAGCTCGAGCAGCGCGGCGCCCTCCGGCGTGCTCGACCGCACGAGCCGGCCGGGGCCCGCGTGCCGCCACCAGGCGGCCTCGAAGACGGCGACGCGCGCCTTGTTGCGGCCGAGGTCGGCCGGCACGGCGTGCCAGGCGACGGCGGCCTCCACCGGCCGCCCGAGGGCCGCGGCCCGCGCCAGCCGCCGCCGGTCCGCGGTGCCGGCCGGCGCGGGCAGCACGAGCCGCGACACGAACCAGCGCGACCCGGACAGCGGCGCGAGCAGCTCCTCGAGCGCGGCGGCGAAGCGCGCGGCCTCGTCGGGCGCGGCGTCGAGCGTGCAGGTGAGCCAGCCGTCCCGGCCGGCCTGCACGCGCAGCGCCTCCGCACCGACGGACGCCAGCCCGGACCCGTGCAGGGCGTCCGCCACCGCCGCGGCGAGCTGCCGCAGCGACGCGGTGCGGCCGTCGGCGGGGGCGTCGCGCAGGGCCACCACCTGCGCGCGGTAGCGACGGGCCGCGCCCGCGCCGGCGAGCAGCAGTCCGGTGCCCGCACCCGCGGCCACGGCCGTGGGGACGGCGTCGGCGTACCCGACGCCGGCGGCGAGGGCCGCGCCGGCAGCGGGCACCGGCCAGGCCCGGTCGGGCTTGTAGCGCCGCGGGAGGGGCGCACCGGCCTCCACCGCGCCGAGCACCGTCCGCGGCGCGAGCAGCCCCGGGTGCACGACGCCGGCCGGCAGGCCCGGGTCGCGCTCGCTGCGCAGCTGCACCGTGGGCAGCTCGACGCCGCGGTACGGCTCGCCGACGCGCCAGGCCGCCCGCGCCGCGGCCCGGTCGGCGGCGCGGGCCAGCGACCGGGCGTTGACGGCGGCCCGCTCCGACGCCGACGGCGCGGCGTAGGGCGACAGCGCCTCGTCGCAGTGGCCGAGCCCGCTCACCACCTCGCCGGACGGCGACGGCGCGAGGTGGTGCTCGTGCTTGCGCGCCGCGCGCAGGTGGTCGGCGTCGCCGCGCGGGTGGTCGTCGGCGACGCAGACGACGGTCCAGTTGTCGGCGACCTTGCCGGGGCGGGCGGGGTCGAGCCGGAGGGACCGCCCGCGCACCTGCGCCACCGACGTCGAGGTGGTGGCGCTGCCGAGGTCGACGAGCACGTTGAGCGGCGGGCAGTCCCAGCCCTCGCCGAGCAGCCCGCGGGTGCCGACCAGGCAGCGCGTGCCGCCCTCGACGAGCCAGGCGGTGACGAGCGCCGTCCACAGCCGCGGCGTCCAGCCCGGGCCGGCGTCGAGGCGCACGACCGCGCGCACGCCGTCGAGCGGCTCGGCGACCAGGCGGTCCGACAGCCCCGCGGCGCGCACCGCGGCCGAGGCGCGGAAGGCCGGGACGTCGTCGCGGCGCATCGCCACCGTGCGGCCGGTGACGAGCACCGGGCGCAGGTCGTCGGCGAGCGAGCTGGCGGCGAGCGCGTGCAGGGCCGTGCGGGCCGACCCCGGCTGCGGCTCGCCGGCGTCACGCAGCCGCGACGGCGCGGTGGGCGGCCGGTGCTCGACGTCGCAGAGCACGACGGCGCGCAGGTCGTCGCCGAGCACGGCCAGCTCGGCGTCGAGCACGTGCACGGCCGCCGCCGCCTTGGCCGCCGAGAGCGCGCACACCCGGTCGACCGGCGACGTCGTGGCCCGCAGGCCGCGGACGGTCAGGGTGAAGCCGAGCCCGGGCAGCACCGCCTTCACCGCGGCGAGCAGCCGGACGTCGTCGGGGTCGGTCGAGCCGGCGAGGTGCTCCCGCGCGTACGCGTCGAGCAGCACCGCCCAGTCCTGGGCGTCGGCGTCGACGCGGTGCTCCTCGCGCACGCGGGCGCCGTCGGGCAGGGGGAGCAGTCCGGTGCGCGCCAGGCGCAGGGCGGCGCGGGCCAGCTCCGGCTCCTCCGCCTCGAGCTCGCGCCACGGCAGCGCCGGGCCGTGCTCCTCCGTCGCGCGCACGACGAACCGACGGCGCAGCCACTCGGCGAAGGGGAGGCTGCCGGCGGCCGACACGAGCTCGACCTGCAGGTCGGCGAAGCGCGCGCGCTCGGCGGCGAGCCACTCCTGCTCGTCCTCGGTCGGCGTGGTCGCGTAGAGCAGCTCCTGGAAGGGGGCGAGCTCGCCCTCCTGCACCACCGCGGCGGTCGGCACGGCGAAGTCGCAGTCGTCGAACAGGTCGTCGTGCAGCGCCCGCTGGCGGGCGGTCATCTCCGCGGGCGGCGTGGCGGTGAGGCCGACCACCCACGTCGACGGCCCGAGCGCGTCGACGAGCGCCCGGCACAGCGCGCCCCACGTCTCGAGCAGGTGGTGGCACTCGTCGAGGACGAGCGTCCACGGCCCGGTGGCGGCGGCGCGGGCGACGAGGTCGCGGCCGTTGGGGTGCAGCAGCGACAGGAGGTCGGCGCCGGGCTCGCCGCGCACGGCGGCGCGGCGGCGGGCGGCGGTGGCCTCGCTGAGGTCGTCCTGCAGGGGGAGGCCGTCGCCGGCGCCCTCCTCCTCGCCGCGGTCCCAGACGGTGAGCGCCTGGTAGGTGAGCACCGTGACCGGCGCGGCCAGCCCGCGGTCGGCCGACCCGGGCGCCGGGTGCGGCTCGCCCGGCGGGCCGAACGACGCCCAGGTGCGCAGCCACTGGCCCTGCACGGCGGTGTTCGGCGTCAGCACGAGCGTCCGGCGGCCGAGCCGGCGCGCCACCTCCAGCCCGACGACGGTCTTGCCGGCACCCGGCGGCAGCACGACGTACCCGCGGGTGCCGCCCTCGGCGCGCAGCTCGTCGACGGCCGCCAGCGCGAGGGCCTGGTAGCGCCGGAAGGTGCCCGGGAAGGCGCACGCGCTCCAGGCGTCGCCGTCGCCCACCTCGTCCCCCTCCACGTCGTCGGCCATCCTGCCGGACGACGCACCGCCCGGCGGGGAATGGCGCGGGGTCCGCCGCGCTTGCGGCGGCGGGAGGGGGACGCCATGGGGAGCGGATCAGCCAGCGGCGCGCCGGCGGTGCTGGCGGCGGGCGCGTCGGGCCCGCCGGAGTACCTGACGCAGGTCGTGGCGCTCGTCGGCGCGGCGGCGCTCATCGGCTACGCCTGCGCGCGGCTGCGCGTCGTGCCGATCGTGGGCTTCCTGCTCGCGGGCGTGCTCATCGGCCCTGCCGCGCTGGGCGTGGTGCGGGAGCGCGAGGTCGTCGACGCCGCCGCCGAGGTCGGCGTCATCCTGCTGCTGTTCACCATCGGCATCGAGTTCTCGATCGCCCGGCTCATGACCATCCGGCGGACGGTGCTGCTCGGCGGGTCGCTGCAGGTGGGGCTCGCGGTGGCGGTGGTGACCGGTGTCTGCGCGGCGCTCGGCGTCGACCTGCGGTCGGCGCTGTTCACCGGCCTGGTCGTGTCGCTGTCGTCGACGGCGCTCGTGCTCAAGCTGCTCGCCGACCGGGGGGCCACCGGCTCGCCGGCCGGGCAGGCCGCCGTCGGGCTGCTGGTGTTCCAGGACCTCGCCGTCGTGGCGATGGTGCTGCTCGTCCCGGTGCTCGGCGGCGACGGCGGCGGCGCGCTGGAGCTGGGGCGGGCGCTGGTGACGGCGCTCGTCGTCGTCGTGGTGACGCTGGTCGTCGCCCGCCGCGTCATGCCGCGGGTGCTCGAGGCGGTGGCCCGGGCGTGCTCGCCCGAGGTGTTCCTGCTGTCGGTCATCGCGCTGTGCCTGGGCACCGCCTACCTGACCGCGCTCGCCGGCGTCTCGGTGTCGCTCGGCGCGTTCCTCGCCGGTCTCGTGGTGAGCGAGTCCCGGCACAGCGCGCACGCCCTCGGCGAGGTGCTGCCGCTGCAGATCATCTTCTCGGCGGTGTTCTTCCTGTCGGTCGGGACGCTGCTCGACGTCCGGTTCCTGCTCGAGGAGCCGCTGCTGGTGCTCGGCGCGGTGGCGCTGGTCGTCGTCGTCAAGACCGTCACGACGGCCGTCGCGGTGCGCGCCGTCGGGCTGCCGCTGGCCACCTCCGGCGCCGTCGCGCTGCTGCTCGCGCAGGTCGGGGAGTTCGCCTTCGTGCTGGAGCGCGCCGGGGCGGCCGAGGGGCTGTCCCCCGCAGGGCTCGGCGAGCGCGGCGGGCAGGCGTTCCTCGCCGCCACCGTCGTGCTGCTGGTGGCGACGCCGGGGCTGGCCGCCGCGGGCCGGTCGTTCGCCGCGCGGACCGGGCGCCGTCGGCCGACCACCGCCGCCACGACCGCGCCGGGAGCGCCCGCCTCCGGCCACGTCCTCGTGTCCGGCTGGGGGCGGGCGGCGCGGGCGCTCGCCACCGAGCTGCGCGCGTCCGGCGACCGCGTCGTGGTCACGACGCTCAACCCGGACGGCGCCGCCGAGGCCGAGCGGATGGGGCTCGACGTCGTCCGCGGCGACAGCACGCGCGCCCCGGTGCTGCACGAGGCGGGGGCCGACCGCGCGCGCGTCGTCGTCATCGCCGACGACGACCCGGAGCAGGCGGCGCTCATCGCCGGCGTCGTGTCGGTGCAGGCGCCGCAGGCCCGCGTCGTCGTGCTCGCCCCGGACGCCGACGACGTGCCCGCGCTGCAC
>DATMKB010000242.1:0-5697 GCA_035553635.1 Mycobacteriales bacterium | reverse complement strand
TCGAGGAACGCCTCGGGCTCGAAGCCGGCGGGCAGGACCGCCGTCCCACCGGTCATCAGCAGCGGCAGCAGCAGCGTGTCGAGGGCGGTGGTGTGGAAGAGCGGCAGGACGATCGGGCTGATCGAGAACTCCTCGCCCCGGGAGTGGCCTACCTGCAGTGAGCTGCTTAGCGCGCCGACGTGCACCGACAGGTGGCTGGTCAGCACGCCCTTCGGGCGGGCGGTGGTGCCGGAGGTGTACAGGCAGTGCAGCGTGTCGCGGTCCTCGACGAGCACCCGCAACGGCGTGGAGTCGGCAGCGAGCTCGTCCCAGGCGGTCACTGGCCGGCCGGCGACCTCGGCGGGCGCGCCGTCGCCGGTCACGACGACCCTCTCCACGGCCGGGACCTCGGGAAGCACCTGCTCCAGGAGCGGCAGGAACGCCTGGTCCGCCACGACCGTCCGGGTGCCGGAGTCGGTGAGGATCCAGGCGATGTCGTCCGGCGCCAGCATGAGGTTGACCGGCAGCGCGACGATGCCCGCCTTGGCGCAGCCGAAGAACGTGGCGGCGAAGCGCCAGGTGTTGCCCAGCAGGAACGCCACCGGCTCCTGGCGATCCACGCCGGCATCGAGCAGACCGCGCCCGCAGGCCTCCGCGGCGGCGTCGAGCTCGGCGTAGGTGACCTCGCGCCCCGACGGGTCGACGATCGCGGTGCGGGCGCCGAACAGCTGGGCCGATCGCGTGAGCATGTCACCGACGCTGAACCGGGTGGCCAGGTTGAGCTCCAGCGGGTCGACGCCGGACAGGTCAGGACGCATCGGGGGCTCCTTCGGACGCTGCTTCGACGACGGCGAGTGCCGTGCCGGTCTCCACCTGCTGGCCGACCTCGACGTGCAGCGCCGTGACGACGCCGTCCGTCGGGGCCGTCAGCGGGTGCTCCATCTTCATCGCCTCGAGGACGACGACGAGCTGGCCCGCGGTGACCTCGTCGCCTTCGGCGACGGCGACGCGGGTGACCGTCCCCGGCATGCTGGCGGTGAGCGATCCGGGCGCCAGCGCGCTGCCCGGCGCCGGGAAGCGCGGTTGCTCGACGAACGTGCTCGAGCCGAAGGCGCTGTCGCTGAAGCTGCGGTCACCGACGACGCGGACGTCGACCGGCACGGCGACGCCGGCGGAGCGCAGGACGACCCGCACCCGGTCGGGCGCCAGCACCTCGGTCGACACCAGCTCGGCGTCGACCGGCTCGTCGTCGATCGAGCCGACCAGGCCGTCGGGTCCCACGGCGTACGACACCGTGGCGGTGTCGAAGACGGTGCGCTGCGGCTGCGTCGGGTTGTTCCGCCAGCCGCTCGGCAGGTCGCCGAGGACCTGTGCGCCCTGCCGGCGCAGCGCCGCACCGGCCAGCGCCGAGGCGAGCGCGTGCAGCCTGCTGTGCTCCGGACCGGCCAGCGGCGCGGCGAGGCGGTCCAGCCCGTGCCGGTCCAGGAACGCGGTGTCGGTCTCGCCGGCGAGGAACTCGGGGGAGCGCAGCACCCGGACCAGCAGGTCGCGGTTGGTGGTCAGGCCGTGCACCCGGGCGCCGGCGAGCGCGCCGGCCAGCGCCTGCGCGGCGGCGGTGCGGGTGGGTGCCCAGGCGATGACCTTGGCCAGCATCGGGTCGTAGTGGACACCGATCTCGTCGCCGCTGCGCACCCCGCTGTCCAGCCGCACACCGGGGCCGGTCAGCGCTCCGAATGCCGTGTCAGCGGCCAGCTCGAAGGTCTCGAGGCGACCGGACTGCGGCAGCCAGCCGCGCGCCGGGTCCTCGGCGTAGAGACGGACCTCGATCGCCGCGCCGGACAGCCGCGGCTGCAGCGCCTCGGCGGGCAGCGGGAGCCCGGCCGCGACGTCGAGCTGCAGGCGCACCAGGTCCAGTCCGCTGACGGCCTCGGTGACGGGGTGCTCGACCTGCAGGCGGGTGTTGACCTCCAGGAAGTAGAACTCGCCGCTGTCGTCGAGCAGGAACTCGACCGTGCCCGCGCCGACGTAGTCCAGCGCCCGGGCGGCGGCGACGGCCGCGTCCTGCAGGCGGGTGCGCAGCGCCTCGTCGACGGCCGGGGAGGGGGCCTCCTCGACGACCTTCTGGTGGCGGCGCTGGATCGAGCACTCGCGCTCGTACAGCGCCACGACGTTGCCGTGCGTGTCGCCGAAGACCTGCACCTCGACGTGCCGCGGCCGCTCGACGAGCCGCTCCAGGAAGACGGTGCCGTTGCCGAATGCCGACGCCGCCTCGCGCTCGGCGCTCTGCACGGCCTGGTCGAGATCTGCCGGGGCGAAGACCTCGCGCATGCCGCGGCCGCCGCCGCCGAAGGAGGCCTTGACGAGCAGCGGGTAGCCCACCTGCCGCTCCGCCGCGTCCTGCAGCGCGGCACCGGACAGGCCGGTCGCGTCGATGCTCGGCAGGACCGGGACCCCAGCCTTCGCCATCAGCTCCTTGGCGGCCAGCTTGCTGCCCATGGCGTCGATCGCCTCGGGACTCGGACCGACGAAGACCAGACCCGCCTCCTGGACGGCGCGCGCGAAGCGGGCGTTCTCCGACAGGAAGCCGTAGCCGGGGTGCACGCAGGCGGCCCCGGTCGCCAGCGCGGCCTGCACGACGAGGTCGCCGCGCAGGTACGTCTCGGCCGGGGTGCTGCCGGGCAGGCGCACCGCCAGGTCGGCCTCGGCCACGAACGGCGCACCGGCGTCGGCATCGGAGTGGACGGCGACGGTGCGGAGCCCCATCGCTCGGGCGGTCGCGAACACCCGCCGGGCGATCTCGCCGCGGTTGGCCACGAGCACGCAGCTCAGCGGTCCCTGCTTCGCGGCCGTCACAGCCGGAACACCCCCCACCCGTCGTGCAGCCCCTCGACCGGGCCGTTGTGGATGACCGACAGCGCGAGGCCGAGGACGGTGCGGGTGTCGCGCGGGTCGATGATCCCGTCGTCGTACAGCCGTCCGGACAGGAACAGCGCCAGTGACTCGCGCTCGATCTGCTGCTCGACGGCGGCGCGCATGGCGGCGGCGGACTCTTCGTCGTAGTCGCGACCCTGCGCGTTCGCGCTGGCCCGGCCGACGATGTCCAGGACGCCGGCCAGCTGCGCCGGCCCCATCACGGCGCCCTTGGCGTTAGGCCAGGTGAACAGGAAGCGCGGGTCGTACGCGCGGCCGCACATGCCGTAGTTGCCGGCGCCGTACGACGCACCGATGTTCAGGGTGATCGCGGGGACGCGGCTGTTGGAGACCGCGTTGATCATCTGCGAGCCGGCCTTGATGATGCCGCCCTGCTCGTACTCGGTGCCGACCATGTAGCCGGTGGTGTTCTGCACGAACAGCAGCGGCGTGTCGGCCTGGTTGGCGAGCTGGATGAACTGCGCGGCCTTCTCGGCGTCCTGGCGGAACAGCACGCCACGCGCGTTCGCCAGCACCCCGATCGGGTAGCCGGAGATGCTCGCCCAGCCGGTGACGAGCGAGGTGCCGTACAGCGGCTTGTGCTCGTCGAAGCGGCTGCCGTCGACGATGCGGGCGAGGACGTCACGGGGATCCAGCGGCTGGCGCAGGTCGGCCGGCGCGAGGTCGAGCAGCTCCTGCGGGTCGTGCAGCGGCGGGTCGGCGGGTCGCGACGGCCCGGGCCCGCGCTTGCGCCAGTTCAGGTTGCGGACGATCTGCCGGCCGAGCCGGATCGCGTCGACCTCGTCGACGGCCAGGTGGTCGGCGCTGCCGGAGACCCGGGCGTGCATCGCGGCGCCGCCCAGCGACTCGTCGTCGGCGTCCTCGCCGGTGGCCATCTTGACCAGCGGCGGACCGGCCAGGAAGACCTTGCTGCGCTCGTCGATCATGACGACGTGGTCGCTCATCCCGGGGACGTACGCGCCGCCGGCGGTGCTGTTGCCGAACACCAGCGCCACCGTCGGGATCCCTTGCGACGACAGCCGGGTGAGGTTGCGGAACCCCCGCCCGCCGGGGATGAAGATCTCGGACTGGGTGGGCAGGTCGGCGCCGCCGGACTCGACCAGGCTGATGTACGGCAGCCGGTTCTGCTCGGCGATGTCGTGCGCCCGCCCGCCCTTGCGCAGCGTGTAGGGGTTGGAAGTCCCGCCGCGCACGGTGGGGTCGTTGGCGACGACCATGACCTCGACGCCCTCGACGACGCCGATCCCGGTCACCAGGCTCGCGCCGACCGGGAAGTTGGTGCCCCAGGCCGCGTACGGCGACAGCTCCAGGAACGGGCTGTCGCGGTCCAGCAGCAGCTCGATCCGCTCGCGGGCGGTCAGCTTGCCGCGCTTGCGGTGGCGCGCCAGCGACGCCGCGGAGCCGCCGAGGTTGGCCTGGGCGCGGACCTCGGCGAGCTCGGCCAGCCGCTCGAGCAGTGCGGCGCGGTTGTCCTGCGCGCGCGAGGTCGTCGGAGCGGTCATCGGTCCCCTTCCGGGATCAGGGCGGCGGGGACGTCGACGACGCGGGCCCGCAGCCACTCGCCGAGCGCCTTGGCCTGCGGGTCGAAGCGGGTGGCCGCGGCGACGCCGTCGCCGAGCAGGCCGCGGACCTGGAACAGCACGGCCCGCAGCCCCGGCAGGACCTCCCGGTCGAGCGCGAGGTCGGCGGTCTCGGGCAGCAGCTCGCGCAGCCGGTCGGCGGTGAGGAACGCCGCCAGCCAGCGGTAGCCGTCGTCGCTGCGGGCGTAGACGCCGAGGGTGGCGTCGCCGCCCTTGTCGCCGCTGCGCGTGCCCGCGACGCGGCCAAGCGGGACGCGGACGGTGGGCCCGTCCGGGAGCGCGCTCGCGTCCAGCTCGGGGGCGGTGCGGCGATCGTGACCGCCTCCGGGGGCTGCGGTCGCGGAGGCGACCTGCTCGACGTTGCCGTCCGGCAGCGTGACGACCTGCGGGACCAGGTCGCCGCGCACCCAGGCCGGGGCGTACACGCCGTACGGCGACGGCGTCGGTGGCGCGGCAGTGGTGTGGAAGCCCGGCACGCTGGCCAGCGCGAGCTCGATGAGCGCAGCCGTGAAGGCCTTGCCGACCCTCTCGCGGTCGGCGTCCTTGACCGTGACGTGCAGCAGCGCCGCCGCCTCCTCCTGCGTCTCGGGGTCCGGACGGTCGGTGCGGGCCAGCGCGACGCGGACCTCCTCGACGCCGGCGAGCACGGGGGCGAGCTGCCGCTCGAGCAGGGCGGCCTTGCGTTCGACGTCCGGACCCGTCAGCGGGATCGTCACCGCGTTGCGGAAGCCGCCGAGGCGGTTCGTCGCCACCTTGAGCCAGCCCGACGGCGGCTCGCCGGTCGCGCCGGTGACCGCCACCCGGTCCGGGGCCTGCTGGGTCAGCCGGAGCGTGTCGAAGCGGGTGACGACGTCGGGCCCGCCGTACGAGGCGCCGGTGCACTCGTAGAGCAGCTGCTCGGTGACGGTCTCGACGGTCACGGCACCGCCGGTGCCGGGGTGCTTGGTGACGACGCTGCTGCCGTCGGCGGCGATCTCGGCCAGCGGGAAGCCAGGGCGGTCCAGCGCCGCAGGGTCGCGGTCCAGCAGCTCGGCGAAGAAGCTGAAGTTGCCGCCGGTGGCCTGTGTGCCGCACTCCAGCACGTGCCCGGCGACGGTGGCGCCGGCCAGCGCGTCGAGGTCTGCCGGCGACCAGCCGTGGTGCCAGGCCGCGGCACCGACGACCAGGCTGGCGTCGGTGACCCGGCCGGTGACGACGACGTCGGCGC
>DATMKB010000241.1:0-5073 GCA_035553635.1 Mycobacteriales bacterium | reverse complement strand
AGCAGCGCGTCGACGTGGCCGTGGTAGCAGCCGGCGAACTTCACGACCTTGCTGCGGCCGGTGAACCCGCGCGCGAGCCGGATGGCGCTCATCGTCGCCTCGGTGCCGCTGTTGACCAGGCGCACCTGCTCGACCGGGCCGACGCGCTCGACGATGCGCTCGGCCAGCTCGACCTCGCCCGCGCTCGGGGTGCCGAACGACGTGCCGCGGGTGGCGGCGTCCTGCAGCGCCTCGACGACGGCCGGGTGGGCGTGGCCGAGGATCATCGGCCCCCACGAGCAGACGAGGTCGACGTACTCGCGGCCGTCCTCGTCGGTGAGGTAGGCGCCGCGGCCGGAGCGCATGAACCGCGGCGTCCCGCCGACGGCACGGAACGCGCGCACCGGCGAGTTGACGCCGCCCGGCACGACGGCGGAGGCCCGGTCGAACAGGGCCTGCGAGGCGGGGGCGTCGTCGTCGTAGGGCATGGGGTGCGGCATGCGCCCATCCTGCCGCCCGCCGGTGCGCGTCGCCGTCCGGCCCCGCCTACGCTGGAGGGCCTGCCGGCACCCGACCGGCGCACGGGAGGGCGTCGGTGGACGAGGCGGCGGGGCCGGTCGCCGGGCTCGTGCCCGCGCGTCCCGGCGCCACCGGTCCGGGGCTCCCGCCGGAGGGCGTCCGCGAGCCCGACCGCGACCTGGCGCGGGTGCGCGTCGAGCTCGCAGCGCGCGTCGCCGAGCGCACGTCGCTCACCGACGTCCTCGGCGACGCGACGATCGTCACCGACATCCGCGACAGCCTGTCCGACGTCCTCTCGCTCTGCCTGCAGGTGCTGTCGAGCGAGGCCGGCGTGCTGCTGCTGCACGACGAGGTGGCGGGGCTGCTCATGCCCGTCGCCCGCAGCGGCGTGGCGGAGGCCGACGCCGTCGCCGTGCCGGCCGGGCTGCTCGCCGGCCTGCGCGAGCCGCTGCTCGCGCCCGACGCCTCCGCGGACCCGCGGCTCGCCGTCTTCCGCTGGGTCGCCGACCTCGAGTGCCGCGCCACCTGCGCGCTGCCGATGCTCACCACGGCCGATGAGCTGCTGGGCGTGCTCGTCGTGTGCCTCCCCTCCACCGACGAGCCGGACGACGACGACGTCGACGTCGCCTTTCGCGCAGGCCCGGCAGGCGGCGGAGTTCGTCGCCCGCGCCCGCCTGCACGGCCAGGCCCGCCGCATCGCCGAGCGCGAGCACGCCCGGTCGGGGCAGCTGCGGCAGCTCGCCGAGGTGGCGCTCTCGCTCACCCGCGCCCGCGACCTCGACGACGTCCTGCGCACCGTCACCGAGGCGGCCCGCGCGGTCGTCGGCACGCACCAGGCGGTGACGAGCCGGCTGCCCGACGGCTGGGCGCAGGCCACGACGTACGTCTCGCTGTCGGACAAGTACGCGGAGTGGCGCACCTACGACACGCCGCCCAAGGGCCTCGGCGTGCTCAACCACGTCACCCGCCACAACCGGCCGGTGCGCCTCACCGGCGAGGAGCTCGTGCGCCACCCCGAGTGGCGCGGCCTGGCCGACGCGCCCGGCCACCCGCCGCTGCCCGACTACCTCGCCGCTCCGCTGGTCGGCCGCGACGGCAGGAACCTCGGGCTCGTGCAGCTCGCCGACAAGGTCGACGGCACGCCGTTCACCGAGGAGGACGAGGCGATCCTCGTGCAGCTCGCGCAGGCGGCCAGCGGCGCCGTCGAGCTGCTCGAGCTGCTCGCCGGCGAGCAGGCGCGCGCCCGCGTGGCCGACCACGCCGCGCAGGTCGCGTCCGCCCTCGCCGACGCCGCCGACCCCGCCGACGTCGTCGAGCTGCTGGTGTGGCGCGGCCGCGAGCTGCTCGGCGCGTCCGCGGCGCTGGTGTCGCTCGTGCACGGCGGCCGGCTCATCGTCGCCGGCGCGTCCGGCACGTCGCCGGACCTGCTCGACCGCCTGCGCGTGCTCGACCTCGACGGGCCGGTGCCCATGGCACGCGCCGCGCGCTCCCGCGAGCCCGTCCTCGTGCCCTCGCGCGACGCGTTCCTCGAGCTCTGGCCCGACGCCGAGGGCCTGCTCGAGCACACCGCGCAGGCGGCCTGGGCCTTCCTGCCGCTGCTGTCGGCCGGCGCCGTCGTCGGCGTCTGGGTGCTCGCCTACCCGGAGGCCCGGCGCTTCCCCGCCGAGGAGCGCCTGGGCCTGTCGACCCTCGCCGGCACCGCCGCGCAGGCCCTCGACCGCACCCGCCGGCAGGCCGCCGAGCACGAGATGGCCGACGCCCTGCAGCGCGCCCTGCTGCCCGACCGCCTGCCGGCGGTGGAGCATGCGGAGGTGGCCGTGCACTACCTGCCGGCCGCCGCCGAGCTGCAGGTGGGCGGCGACTGGTACGACGCCGTCGCGCTGCCCGGCGGCGCGCTGGCGCTCGTCGTCGGCGACGTGCAGGGGCACAGCGCCGAGGCGGCGGCGCTCATGGGCCAGGTGCGGCTGGCGCTGCGCGCGTACGCCGCCGAGGCGCACCCGCCGGACGAGGTGCTGCGTCGCACCAACCGGCTGTTCACGGCGCTGGACGCCGGCCGCTTCGCCACCTGCTGCTACCTCGTGCTCGAGCCCGACGGCCGCGTGCAGGTGGTGCGCGCCGGCCACCCGCTGCCCGTGCTCGTGCCGGGCGACGGGCGCGCGCCGCACCTGCTCGACGTCGAGGGCGGCCTGCCGCTCGGCATCGACGAGGACGAGGACTTCCCGGTCACCGAGCTGCGCCTGTCGCCCGGCGACCGGCTGCTGCTGCACACCGACGGCCTCGTCGAGCCGCTGCGCTCGGCCGACGCGCCCGACGGCACCGAGGCGCTGCTGCGGGCCCTCGCCGGCGCCGCTCCCGGTGCCCGGGGCGCGCTGCAGTCGGCGCTGTCGCTGCTCGACACCGTGCCCGGCCGGCCGGACGACGTCGCCGTGCTGTCGGTGCAGCTCGGCGCTCCCGGCCCGCCGGGGCTCGTCGTCGACCACGACCTGTCGGCGGTGCGCACCGCGCGGCGCTTCGTCCGCGACCGCTGCGAGGGCGCCGACCTCGACGACGACGTCGTCGAGACGGCGGTGCTGCTCGCCAGCGAGGTGGTGACCAACGCGCTGCGGCACGGCGGCGGGCGCGCGCGCGTCGACGTCACCACCGGGGCCGGCACCGTCCGCGTCACCGTCGGCGACGACGACCCGTTCCGCCCCGCGCCCCTCGCGGCCGTCGAGGACGCGACCGGCGGGCGGGGCCTGGCGATCCTCGACGCGCTCGCCCGCCGGTGGGGCATCGACGACGCCGCCGTCGGCAAGGTGGTGTGGTTCGAGGTGGGCGGCGCGGCGGTGCTGCGGCCCTAGGCCGGGACGCCGTCGGCCGCGGCGCGCAGGGCGGCCGAGTCGAGCTTGCGCATCGGCGCCATCGCCGCGAACGCGCGGGCGGCGCGCTCGGGGTCGTCGCCGCCGAGCAGCTCGTCGATGCCCTCCTCGTAGACCTGCCAGGAGAAGCCGAAGCGGTCCTTCAACCAGCCGCAGTGCCCCTCCTCGCCGCCGTCGGTCAGCGCGGCCCAGTAGCGGTCGACCTCCTGCTGGTCGGCGCAGACGACGGCGAGCGAGACGGCCTCGTTCGGCGTGAACAGCGGGCCGCCGTTGATGAGGACGAGGCGCTGCCCGTCCAACTCGACCTCGACAGTGAGGACGCTGCCCTCCGGGCCGGGCGCGCCGGGCGGGTAGTGGCTCGTGGCGACGACGCGGCTGCGCGGGAAGACCGAGCAGTAGAACTGCGCGGCCTGCTCCGCCTGGTCGGCGAACCAGAGGTTGGGGACGATGCGCTGCGCGATCACGGGGCCTCCTGCGGTGCGGGTGCGGTCGCAGGGTCCGACGCCGGGCCGGCGGCGGACTCATCGGCGGCCGGAGGGAAGACGGGCAGCGGCACCTGCGGGCGCTGGCGGTCCTGCACGCACTGGCCGGGCGCGGCGGGGCCGCCGTCGAGCGTCTCGCCCTGCGGGTCGAGGACGTACTGCTGCGGGTAGCTGTGCGGCACGGGGACGCCGTCGGCGGCGCGGGGCTGCGCGAGCACGCGGCGGCAGCGGTCGGCGAACCACTCCTGCACCGACGGGCGCAGCGGCCGCCCGTCCTGGTCGTAGAGCAGCACGCCTTCGAGCGGCGTCCCGTCGGCGGCGTACGGGTAGACGTCGGTGACCGGCCCGTCGTACGACTGCAGCGGGCCCTCGTACAGCGCGCCGCTCCCGACCTGCACGTACTGGGTGCGGACGGCGCGGTCGGGCAGGTCCAGGACGGTGAGCACGGCCCAGCCGGCCAGCGCGACGCTCAGCGCGGTGGAGGCCGCGCGCAGCAGGCCGGTCAGCCCGGCCCGGCCGACGCGCACCGACAGGAGCACCGCCACGACGACGAGCACCGCGCCGAGCGCGTGGCTCCCCAGCACCGACGGCACCGGGACGTCCTCGCGGGCGCTGCCGCTCGTCACCGCCGGGAGCCAGACGACGAGGTAGCCGCGCAGCACCCACCACGCCGGGAGCAGCTGCGGCAGGAAGGCCTTCACCTCGCGACCGGCCCGGCTCGCGGCCACGGCGCGCACCGCCCGCACGACGCCGTCGGCCGGCCGCCGGTGCGGACGGGCCGGGGCGGCGCGGGCGGCAGACCGGCGGCGGCGCGCAGCTCGGCGGCGTAGGCGGCCGGCGTGCCGAGGCGGACCCCGACCGGCCGGACGTCGCCCTCTGCGTCGAGGGCGGCGAGGTGCAGCGCGAGGTCCTCCAGCAGGTCGGCGCGCTCCTCGACCGGCAGGTCGGCGAGCTCGCCCGCCACCTCGGCGAGGTAGCGCTGGGCGGCGGGGCTGGTCGTGGGAGCGGTCATGCCGCCACCTCCTGGGAGAGCAGGCCGTCGACGGTGTCGGCGAAGGAGCGCCAGGCCTTGCCGGAGTCCTCCAGCAGGGACCGGCCGCGCTCGTTGAGCGCGTAGTACTTGCGGTGCGGGCCCTCGTCGCTCGGCACGACGTAGCTCGTGAGCGCGCCGCTGGCGTAGAGCCGGCGCAGGGTGCCGTAGACGGAGGCGTCGCCGACGTCCTCGAGGCCGGCGG
>DATMKB010000240.1:0-8774 GCA_035553635.1 Mycobacteriales bacterium | reverse complement strand
CGCGCGGCGGGGGCCGCGCGGTCGCGCGCTGTGTTCGGGGACGGCCACGCGTGTCCTGCCGCCCCCGGGTGACGATCCGGCCACAGCCGGACGCGCCGGGAGCACTGTGGCACGCGGGTCCCCTGTTCTCGGCGGGGAGCGCCGAGGTGTGCACACCCGTTCGGCGTCCACAGCCGCCCCGGCCGGTGCGGGCGGCGCTGGCAGGCTGTCCCCGTGCCCCGCCGCGACGCCCTGCTCCCGGCCGTGCCGCCGGGGACCCTCCCGGTCGGCGCGGGCGTCGTCGTGCTCGGGGTGTCGGCCTACGCCTTCCTCGCGGTCGCCGGCCGCGGGCTGGGCGTCGAGGGCTTCGCGGTCCTGAGCGTGCTGTGGGTGCTCGTCTTCACCGTGGGCCCGGGGCTGTTCCTGCCGCTCGAGCAGGAGGTCGGCCGGGCGGTGGCCGCCCGCCGCGCCGAGGGCCGGCCGCACGGGCCGCTCGTCCGGCGCACCGCGGTGGCGGCCGCCGCCGGCGCCGCCGCGGCCACGGCCGTGCTGCTGCTGGCCGCGCCGGCGCTGGTCCCGCGGGCGCTCGGCGGCGACGCCGGCGCGCTCGTGGCGCTCGGCGTCGCGGTGTGGGCGCTGGCCGCGGCCCACCTGGCGCGCGGCGTGCTCGCCGGCACGGGCCGCTTCGGCCACTACGGCGCGCAGCTGGCGCTGGAGGGCGCCGTGCGGGCCGGCGGGGCGGCGGTGCTGCTCGGCGTCGGCGTCGGGTCGGTGCTCGGCTACGGGCTGCTGCTCGGCGGCGCCACCGCCCTGGCCGTGCTCGTCACGGCGGGCGGGCTGTCCGGGCTCCGCGAGCCCGGCCCGCCCGCGGCGCTCGGCGAGCTGTCGCGCTCCCTCGGCCTGCTCCTCACCGGCGCCCTGCTCTCGCAGGCGCTGGTCAACGCCGGCCCGCTGCTCGTGGCGCTGCTCGAGCCGCCCGGCGAGGCCGGCGCCGCCGGGCGGTTCCTCGCTGCCGCCGTGCTGAGCCGCGTCCCGCTGCTGCTCTTCGCCGCGGTGCAGGCCGCCCTGCTCCCCCGGCTGTCGGAGCTGGCCGCCGGCGGCCGGCACGGCGAGCTGCGCGAGGTCCTCGCCCGCACGTCGCTGGCCGTCGGGGCGCTCGGGCTCGCCGGCACCGCCGTCGCCGCGGCGGCCGGGCCGGCACTCGTGGCCTTGCTCTTCGGCAGCGCCTTCGACGTCGACCGGGCGCCCGTGGTGCTGCTCTCGGCGGCCACCGGCGCCTTCATGCTCGCCGTCGTGCTGGCCCAGGCGTGCATCGCGCGGGGCCGGCCGGGCAGCGCCGCCGCCGGCTGGGCGGTCGGCGTCGCCGTGCTGGTCGCCGCCACCGGCGTGCTCGGCGGCGAGCCCGTGCTGCGCGTGGCGGCCGCGTCGCTGGCGGGCGCCGTCGCCGCGCTCGGGGCCCTGCTCCCCCGGGCGGTCCGGTGACGCCGTCGGTGAGCGTCGTCGTGCTCGCCTGGCAGGACGAGCCGTGGCTCGAGCGCGCCGTCACCTCGGCCCTGGCGTCCGAGGGCGTGGCCGCCGACGTCGTCCTCGTCGACAACGGCTGCACCACTGATGCGGTCGAGCGGCTCGCGCAGCGGCCGGGCGTCACGGTCGTGCGGCCGGGCCGCAACCTCGGGTTCGCCGGCGGCTGCGACGCGGGCGCCGCCGTCGCCACCGGCACCTTCCTCGCCCTGCTCAACAGCGACGCCGAGGTGGCGCCCGACGCGCTGCGCCGCCTCGCCGACGCCGCCGCCGAGCCGGGCGTCGGCATCGCGACCGCGAGCGTGCGCCTGGCCGACGACCCGTCCCTGGTCAACAGCGCCGGCAACCCGCTGCACGTGCTCGGCCTGTCCTGGGCCGGCGGGCTCGGCGAGCCCGCCGCGGCGCACGCCCGCCGCACCGACGTCGCGTGCGCGAGCGGCGCCGGGCTGGTGCTGCGGCGCTCGCTCTGGGAGGAGCTCGGCGGCTTCGCGCCCGAGTACTTCGCCTACCTCGAGGACGCCGAGCTGTCGTGGCGCTGCTGGCAGCGGGGCCTGCGGGTGGTGCACGTGCCCGACGCCGTCGTCGTGCACCGCTACGAGTTCTCGCGCAACCCGCAGAAGTCGTACCTGCTGGAGCGCAACCGCCTGCTGCTGCTGCTCACCGCGCACGAGGCCCGCACGCTGGCGCTGCTGGCCGTGCCGCTGCTGGCCCTGGAGCTGGCGATGACGGCGCTGGCCGTCGCGCAGGGCTGGGGCCGGCACAAGGCCCGGGGCTGGTGGTGGCTGCTGCGCCACGCGGGCTGGGTGCGGCAGCGCCGGGCCCGGCTCCAGGCGGAGCGGACCCGGCGCGACCGCGAGCTCGCGGACCTGCTCACCACCCGGCTGTCCACCACCGCCGTCCCGCTGCCGGTCGGCACCGGGGCGCTGTCGGCGCTGCTGGCCGCCTGGTGGGCCGTCGTGCGGCGGCTGCTCTAGGAGCAGCTCTCTAGAGGCGGCCGGCCTCGTGCAGCTCGCCGAAGGAGCGGACGAGGAAGACCGTCATGTCCGAGCGCCGCATCGGCGCGTTCGGCGAGAACAGCGACGACGACGTCCCGAAGGCGACGCCCGCGGTGTAGCCCTTGGCGACGGCCTCGGCGTGGACGTTGCCCCCGAGGTCGGTGAACGGCGTCGAGCCGGTGGCCATGGCCCCCGCCACGCGCTCCTGCATGCGGACGAGCAGGGTCGTCGCCTGGCCGCGGGTGACGGCGGCGTTCGGCTGGAAGGTGCCCGGACCGGTGCCGGCGACGACGCCCATCTCGGCCAGGACGTTGATGGCGCGCTCGTGCGGCGAGCCGGCGTCGTCGGCGAAGCGGTCGGGCGCCGAGGCCGGGGCGGCGCCGGTCTTCTCGACCAGGCGGTGGACGAACGAGGCCATCTGGCCGCGGGTGAGGGTGCGGTCGGGGCCGTAGGTGGTGCTCGTCATGCCGTTGGCCAGGGCGTGCGCGGTGGCGCAGTTGACCGCGGCGGCGAACCAGGCGTCGGCCGGGACGTCGGTGAAGCTGGCGCCCCGCGCGCCGTCGCAGGCCGGCGGGACGGCGCCGTTGCCCGGCGGCGGCGGCGAGCCCACCGGCTGGGCGGACGTGGCGGCGCCGGTGGGCTGGCGGAAGACCTGCGTCACGAACAGGCGGGAGCCGCTCCACGCGACGCCGACGCCGACCTGCGAGACGCCCGTGTCGAGGATGTTCGCCCGGTGGCCGGCGCTGCCCATGAGGGCGCTGTGCACGGCGGCGACGTCGGGGCCGTAGCCGACGTTCTCCGAGACGCGGGACCAGTTCTGCACCTCGCTGCCGAGGTTCGGGTTGTGGTACAGCCGGTTCTCGGCGGCCATGCGCTGGGCGTGCCGGCGGGCGATGTCCTGGAGGTCCTGCACGTGCGCCAGGGCGTGCACGCCCCGGCTGGTGCGCTCGGCGTTGATGCGGGACGCGAAGTCGTCCTCGAACCCGTCGGCGTTCGCAGGCAGTGCCGGCAGGGCGAGCAGGGCGGCAGCGAGGGCAGCGGCGACGACGGCGGCCAGGCGGCGGGCGGTAGCGGCGATCCCGAGCATGGTCAGGGCTTCGGTCACTCTCTGTGCTTGCTTGAGGGCGAGAGGTGACCCTGCGTCATCCCCCCGTCAGCTGTCTCCGCGCGATCTCACCACAAGGTCGGCAAGAAGGGCGAGCACGACGATCTGGACACCCGTGACGAACAGCAGCAAGGTCGAGCCGGGGATCCGGAACGGGTTCGTCACGAGGTCGTAGCCGAGCTTGAGCACGGCCAGCCCCAGCAGCACGAGGGCCGGCGGCATGAGCACCTTGAGCGGGTTGAAGTACATGACCATCCGCAGCACCTGCAGCAGGTAGCGGTAGGCGTCCTTGGTGAAGTGGAACTTCGACCGGCCCGAGCGCTTGGCGTAGTCGATCGGCACGTAGCGCACGTCGTGCTGGTTGTGCAGGAACGACAGCGTGAGCGTCGTGACGCAGCTGAAGCCGGGCGGCAGCAGGCGCAGGTAGGGCAGCGAGACGTCGCGGCGGAACGCGCGCAGGCCGCTGTTGAGGTCCGGGATCGTCGTGCCGGTGAGCCGCTCGGCGATCTTGCGGATCACCCACTTGGCGGGCACCCGCAGCAGCTTGTGCGAGCCCTCCTCGCTCGTGCGGGCGCCGACGACCTGGTCGAACGTGGCGTCGGCCTCGAGCATCCCGACGAGCTCGGGGATGCGCTCGTTCGGGTAGGTCAGGTCGGCGTCGGTCCACACGACGATGCGGCCGCGGGCCTGCTGGGTGCCGATGCGGCGGGCGGTGCCGGCGCCGCCGTTGCGGTGGAACGGCATGACCCGCAGGTGCGGGAAGCGGGCCCGCGCCCCCTCGAGGACGGCCAGCGTGCCGTCGGTGGAGGCGTCGTCGATGGCGAGCAGCTCGTAGGAGTACGGGCTCGCGTCGAGGGCCGCGGAGATGCGCTCGAGCTCGGCCAGGACGTGGTCCTGCTCGTTGTAGCAGGGCAGGACGACCGTGACGTCGAGGTCCTCGTCGCCGCCCTCGGGCAGCGCGCTCACGGCGCGGACGGGCGAGGACGACACGGGGCTCCGATCGGGGCGTTCTGCGGTGCTCTGCCCGAGGGTACCGGCGGCCTCAGGAGGCGGCGGCCACGCGACCGTCCGCGGCCTCGGCGTCGCCCTCCGCCGCAGCGGCCGGCGGGACCGGCGGCTCGACCTCGTGCTCGCGCACCACCCGCACCATCGACCGGCGCTGCCGGCTGTTCTCGTAGACCGGCACGGCGCGCAGGAGCAGCAGCAGCGCCACGCCTGCGGCCAGGACGAAGGCGACGAGCATCAGGCCCGGCACGGTGTCGAGCTGGCGGAGCACGAGCGCCAGCCAGCCGAGCGCGGCGGCGGTGCCCCACACCAGCGCCACGGTGACCGGCACCGGCAGGCCGAGCCAGACCAGCCGGTGGCTCGTGTGGTCGCGCCCGCCCTGGAAGGGGCTGCGGCCGTGCTGCAGCCGCTCGACGACGACGAGCGTCGTGTCGAACAGCGCCACCCCCAGCACCAGCAGCGGGACGAACAGCGCCACGAGCGGCGGCGAGTCGACGAGCTCGAGCCGGGTGGCCAGCACCGCGAGCAGGAAGCCGAGGAACAGGCTGCCGGCGTCGCCCATGTAGATCTTGGCGGGGTGGACGTTGTGCCGCAGGAACCCGACCGCGCAGCCGGACAGCGCGGCCGACAGCGCCGCCACGAGGAACTGGCCCTGGGTGACGGCGAGGACGAAGAAGGTGCCGCTCGCGATCGCCGCGACGCCGGCCGACAGCCCGTCCATGTTGTCGAGCAGGTTGAGCGCGTTGACGATGAGGACGACCCAGAGCACCGTCGCGACGCCGTCGAGCACCGGGTCGCCGATCAGCGTCGCGCCGCTGCCGCTCACCACCACCACGACGCCGGCGCCGACCTCGACGAGCAGGCGCAGCCCGACGCCGACGCCGCGCAGGTCGTCGACGAGCCCCAGCAGGGCCAGCAGCACGCCGGTGCCGAGCAGGAGCGCGAGCGTGCCGAGCTCGGAGCCGGCGGGCAGGTCCTGCGCGGCCCGCACCGCGGTGGCGGCGAGCACCGTCAGGCTGAACGCGATGACGATCGCGACGCCGCCGAGGTAGGGCACCGCCTGCTGCTGGGCCTTGCGCTCGCCCGGGGCGTCCATGACGCCCCAGCGGACCGCCGCGCGCAGCGCCAGCGGCGTGAGCACCCAGGCGAGCACCAGCGGCGCGACGAACGCCGCGAGGTAGCCGGCCGCGCCTACGCCGGGCACCGCGGTGCCCGTTCCGTGCGCGTCTGACCGGTCACGGGACCGGAGGCTATCCCGCTCCGGCGCCCAGCGAGGCGTAGATCGCGCGGTGCCGGTCGACCATCCGCGCCACCGAGTACTCCTCGCGGGCGCGCTGCTGGGCGGCGGCGCCCTGCCGGCGGCGGAGGTCGTCGTCGGCCAGCAGCCGCTGCACGGCGGCGGCCAGCGCGTCGACGTCGCACGGCACCACGGCCCCCGTGACGCCGTCGACCACCACCTCGCCGGCGCTCCCGACGCCGGTGGTCACCGCGGGCACGCCCGCGAGGGCCGCCTCGACGAGCGTCACCGGCATGCCCTCGTTGTCGCTGGTGAGCAGGGCGACGTCGGCGGCAGCCCAGACGGGGGCGACGTCGTCGCGCCAGCCGGCGAAGCGCACGTTCGGCGGCGCCGCCGCCTCCAGCTCCGCGCGCGACGACCCGTCGCCGACGACCAGGACGACGGCGTCCGGCACCCGGCGGGCGACCTCGACCACCCGCTCCGGCCGCTTGATGCCGGCGAGCCGGCCGACGTAGGCGACCACCGCGGCGCCGGCCGGCAGCCCGAGGGCCGCGCGCGCGGCCGCGCGGTCGGGCAGCGGCCCGAGCTCGACCCCCGGCGGCACGACGGCGTACTGCTCGGGGCGGCCGACCCCGGCCTCCAGGAGGTCGTCGCGCACCCGCTCCCCCACCGCGACGAGCCGGTCGGTGCGCCGGGCCAGCGCCCGCTCGACGGCCACCACCGCCGCCCGGCCGCGCGGGCCGAAGTAGCCGTGCAGGAGGTGCCCGTGGAAGGTGTGCACGCGGGCGGGCACCCGGGCCGGCTCGGCGGCCGCGCGGCCGAGCGCCCCGCCCTTGGCGGTGTGGGTGTGCACGACCTGCGGGCGCTCGTCCCTCAGGAGCCGCACCAGGCTGCGCAGGGCGCGGGCGTCGTCGGCCGGGCGGACCCGGCGCCCGAGGCCCGGCACGCGCCGCAGGTCGACGCCGGACAGGTCGGCGTGCTCGACCTCGCCGTCCTGCACCGCTCCGGCGGCCACGACCGTCCGGCCACCGCTGCGGCCCAGGGCCGCCACGAGGTGCGCCGGACCGCCGACGTTCAGCCGCCCGATGACGTGGACGACCCCGTCGCGGCTCACCGCCGCTGGTCGGCGACCACCGAGCGGATGATCCCGTCGAGGTCGACCGTCGGCGCGAAGCCGACGAGCTCGCGGGCGCGCGTGGTGTCGGGGACGCGCCGCTGCATGTCCTCGAAGCCCTCCTCGTAGGCCTCGTCGTACGGCACGTACCGGATCTTGCTGTCGCTGCCGGCGATGTCGATGACGCGGCGGGCGAGCTCCTCCATCGACACCTCCTCGGTGCCGCCGAGGTTGTAGGCCCGCCCGCTGCTCTCCGGGTGGTCGGCGATGGCGACCATCCCGCGGACGGCGTCGCCGACGAAGCAGAAGCAGCGCGTCTGCTTGCCGTCGCCGTAGACGGTGAGCGGCTCGCCCTTGATCGCCTGGCTGACGAAGCGCGGGATGACCATGCCGTAGTGGCCGGTCTGCCGGGGGCCGACGGTGTTGAACAGCCGGACGATGTAGGTGCCCAGGCCCTTCTGCCGCCAGTAGGTGAAGGCGAGGATCTCCTCGATCGCCTTGGCCTCGCTGTACGACCAGCGGCTCTTGAGCGGCGAGCCGAGGATCCGGTCGTCCTCCTCCGAGAGCCGGTCGGAGGTGTTCTTGCCGTAGATCTCGCTCGTGCTCGTGACCAGCACGCGCGTGCCGTGCTTGTGCGCCTTCTCGAAGACGACCTCGCTGCCCCGGATGTTGGTCGCGAGGCTCTCGAGCGGCCGGTCGACGATCAGCTGCACGCCCACCGCCGCCGCGAGGTGGAAGCAGATGTCGACCCGGCTCATGACGTCGTCGAGCAGGTCGGCGTTGAGGATGCTGCCGAGGACGAACTCGACGTCGTCGCGCTGCCGCAGGTGCTCGATGTTCTCCAGCCGGCCGGTGGAGAGGTTGTCGAGCAGGATCACCGAGTCGCCGCGGGCGAGCAGGGCGTCGGCGAGGTGGGAGCCGATGAACCCCGCTCCGCCGGTGATGAGGGCGCGCACGGGAGCAGGCTACGTGCGGGCCGGACGCCACCGTGTACAACGCTCGGATGCCCTGGCAGCGCCTGACGCCCCGCACCGAGCACCTGCCGCCCGAGGTGGTCGACCGCGTCCGGCTCACCGTGTCCTGCGGTGACTGCGACGAGCTGCCCAAGGTCCCGGAGGCGGGTCAGGTCGTCGTCCGGGACGGGACGCCGGTGCAGGTCATGCACAACGGCGTCGTCGTCGAGGCGGGCGGCTACTTCGGCGACTGGATGGCGGAGATCATCCGCTGCCTGGGCGGGCACCACGAGCCGCAGGAGGAGCGGGCGTTCGCCGCGGTCCTGGCCCGCCTGCGGGACGAGCCGCGGCCCGTGACCGCGGTGGAGCTCGGGTCCTTCTGGGCCTACTACTCGCTCTGGTTCCTCGCCGAGCGCCCTGACGGGCACGTGGTCGCGCTGGAGCCCGATCCGGCCAACCTGGAGCTGGGACGCCGCAACTTCGAGCTCAACGGGCGCTCCGGCACGTTCGTGCACGGGGTGCTCGGGCCCGAGCCGGGCGCCGTGCGGCCCTTCGAGAACCTCGACGGGTCGAGCACGGACGTGCGCGAGCTCGACCTGCCGACGCTGCTGGCGGAGACCGGCGTCGACCGGGTCGACCTCCTGCTCTGCGACGTCCAGGGCGGCGAGCACCACCTCCTCGGCCCGGCGGCGGAGCTGGTGGCCGCGGGCAGGATCCGCTTCGCGGTCGTCTCGACCCACCACCACTCCATCTCGGGCGACCCCCTCACGCACCAGCGCGTGCTCGAGCAGGTGCGCGAGCTCGGCGGCACGGTCGTCGTCGAGCACGCCGTCGGGGAGTCCTGCAGCGGCGACGGGCTCGTCGT
>DATMKB010000239.1:0-3057 GCA_035553635.1 Mycobacteriales bacterium | reverse complement strand
CCCCAGCGGGCGGCGAGCGCCTGGACGATGACCAGGCCCCGGCCGCCCTCGGCGTCGGCGTCGGGCTGCCGCACGACCGGCACCCGGCCGGCGTGCCCGTCCACCACCTCCAGGCGGACGCCGCCGCCGGGCAGCGCCCGCAGCCACAGGTCGACGCCGGGGCCGCCGTGCCGCAGGCCGTTGGTGACGAGCTCGGTGACGAGCAGCTCGACCTCGTCGGCCTCGACCGCCGGGACCTGCGCCGCCACCCAGTCGGAGGCGGCGCGGCGGGCGCGGCCGACCTCGGCGTGGTGCCCGGCCAGGTGCACGTGCAGCTCGCCGCCGCGCGCGGTGCCGCCCGTGGCCACGGCCAGCAGCGCGATGTCGTCGTCCGGCGGGCCGTCGCGGCCGAGCGCCCGCAGGACGCCGTCGCACAGGTCCTCGACGTCGGCCGGGGGGCCGGCGACCGCCGCACGCAGCGCGACGAGCCCGTCCTCCACCGGCTGGTGCCGGTCCTCGACGAGCCCGTCGGTGTAGAGCAGCAGCACCGCGCCGTCGGGCAGCTCGACCTCCACCTCGGCCGGTGCGGCGCCGGAGACGCCGAGCGGGGGCCCGGGGTCGACCTCGACGTACTCGCCGCCGCCGTTCGGGTGCACGACGAGCACCGGCAGGTGGCCGGCGCTGGCGAGCACGAGCCGGCGGCGCTCGGGGTCCAGCACGCCGTAGAGGCAGGTGGTGATGGCGCCCTGCTCGAGCGAGCTCGCGGCGGCGTCGAGCAGCTGCAGCAGCACCGACGGGCTGGGCTCGACCATGGCGTACGCGCGCACCGCCGCGCGCAGCTGCCCCATGACGGCGGCGGCCGCCACCCCGCGCCCCATGACGTCGCCGACCACCAGCCCGACGCGCCCGCCGGGCAGCGCGAGGACGTCGTAGAAGTCGCCGCCGACCTCGGCGCCCGCGGCACCGGGCAGGTAGCGGTGCGCCGACCGCAGGCCCGGCAGCGCGGGCAGCGCGCGGGGCAGAAGCGACTGCTGCAGCATGAGCGCGGTCTCGCGCTGCTGGCGGTACCGCTCGGCGTTGTCGACCGCCGTGGCCATGCGGGTGGCGAGCTCCTCGACGAGGCGGACGTCCTCGTCCGGGTAGGCGTCGACCTCGCCGCGCGCGACGGTGAGCACGCCGAGGACGCGCCCGGCGGCCTGCAGGGGCACCACGAGGGCGCTGCCGAGCATGAGCCGGCGCAGCGCGTCGAGGTGCCAGTCGTCGCGGGCGATGGCCCGCAGCGCCTCGTCCGGGAAGCGCCGGTGGTGCACGGTGCGCCGCTCCCCCACCGCCTGGCCGATGCCGGCGCCGCGACCGGGGTCGGGCGGGTAGAGCTGGAAGAGCCGGTCGAGCAGCTCGCGCAGCTCGGGGTCGCGGTGGTCGAGGCCGACGAGCTGCGGGCGGCCGGCGTCGTCGAGCAGGTGCACGGCGCACCAGTCGCCGACCTCCGGCACGGCCAGCGAGGCGACGGCGTCGAGGGTCTCGCGGTGGTCGAGGCTCGCGGCCAGCCGGGCGCTGGCCATGGCGAGGAACTCCAGGCGCGCGGCGTGCGCGCGGGCCTCGGCGTAGCGGCGCCCGCGCTGCAGCGCCTGCGCGCACAGCCGGCCGAGGGTGAGCAGGTACGCGACGTCGGAGTCGGGGAAGGCGTCGGACCGGGCCGCCGACAGCGCCATGACGCCGAGCACCTCGCCCTCCACCTCGAGCGGGATGCCGGCGAAGCTCTGCGACACCGCCGAGTGCGCGAGGTGCGGGTAGCGGTCCTGCAGCTCCTCGAGCGACCTCGTGCGCACCACGGCGCCGGTGCGCACGACGTCGGTCAGCGGCGACACGGCGGCCAGCTGCAGGCCCTCGTAGACGCCGGCGACCTCCTGCTCGTAGCCGACCTGCCCGAGCACCGTCAGGTGCTCGTGCACGACCAGCGCGATGCCGCCCGCGTCGGCCTCGAGGGCGGCGACGCCCTGCTCGAGCACGACCGCGACCACCTGCTCGGGCGTGAGGGCGCGGCCGAGCGCGTCGCTGAGCTCGACGAGCCGGGCGTTGCGGTCGGCGAGCCGCTCGGCGTCGCGGCGGGCCGCCTCGAGCTGCTCCTGCCGCGCCGCGAGCACCTCGACGTGCTCGGTCTGGTCCAGCGAGATGCCGATGACGCCCAGCAGCCGCCCGTCCGCGCCGTGCACCGGGGCGTTGCGCACCCAGACGGTCTTGTGCCCGCCGTCGCGGGTGGAGGTGGTGACGGCGCCCTCCCAGGTGCCGCCGGCGTGCACCACGCCCTTGACCTCGTCCGCCTTCGGCACGGCGTCGCGCAGGATCGTCTCCCGCACCGACCGGCCGACGGCCTCGGCGGCCGTCCAGCCGTAGAGCCGCTCGGCGCCGGCGCTCCACAGCACCACCGTGCTCTCCGGGTCCACGCCCACCACGGCCCCGGGCACCAGGTGCGCGACCGCGGCGACCGCCGCGAACGGGTCGTCGGCCGCTCGCGGGACCTGCTGCTCGGGCGCCGGGACCACGCCCGGACACTAGTGGGCGTGGCGGACGGCGACGGGTGGGTGTCCTGCGTCCTCGGCCACCGGCACTGGGGGCTGCACGGGGCGGCCGGCCTGCTGGTGGTCACGCCCGACCGCCGGGTGCTGCTGCAGCACCGGGCGCCGTGGAGCCACGGCGGCGACACCTGGGGCGTGCCCGGCGGCGCGCGGCACGGCGACGAGAGCTACGAGCAGGCCGCCCGCCGGGAGACGGTCGAGGAGACCGGGCTCGACGTGTCGGTGGTCGACGTCGTCGCCGAGCACGTCGACGACCACCTCACCTGGCGCTACACGACCTTCGTCGCCACGGCGCCCTCCGCCCTGCCGGTCGTGCCCGAGCGCGAGAGCGCCGACCTGCGCTGGGTCGCCGTCGACGACGTGCCGGCGCTCCCGCTGCACCGCGCCTTCGGGCTGGCCTGGCCGGCGCTGCTGCGGCTGCTGCCGTGAGCCCCTCGCCGGGGCGCTGGCCGGTCGACACCGGCACCGCCGAGCTGCTGCAGGACGCCGACCGGCCGGACGC
>DATMKB010000238.1:0-2432 GCA_035553635.1 Mycobacteriales bacterium | reverse complement strand
CCGGAGCCCGGTCGCCGTCGGGGTGCACGCGGCGAGCCTGCCGCACGGACGTGACATCCGCGCGACGGTGCGCCGGAACGGCGGGAGCCGCCTCGGCCGGTCCTGCTGGACGGCGGCCGGGCGGCTCCCGGAGGGCGGAGGATGAGGGATTCGAACCCTCGAGGGGTTGCCCCCAACACGCTTTCCAAGCGTGCGCCATAGGCCAACTAGGCGAATCCTCCGTCGGCGATCCTAGTAGGCCCGACGCCCGGGGGACCAGCCTCCCGGCGGGCTACAGTGGCGCCAGACCCCTCGTGCGGCGCGCACCCCGCTGAACCCCCCCAGGGCCGGAAGGCAGCAAGGGCAGGCAGGCTCTGCGCGGGTGCGCGAGGGGTCCTTCAGGTCTGGAGGTCTCGTGGCGCTCGCGCTCTACCGCAAGTACCGGCCGGGCAGCTTCGGCGAGCTCGTCGGCCAGGAGCACGTCACGGGGCCGCTGCGCACCGCGCTGGCCAGCGGCCGGCTGCACCACGCGTACCTGTTCAGCGGGCCGCGCGGGTGCGGCAAGACCTCGAGCGCGCGCATCCTGGCCCGCTCGCTGAACTGCGCGCAGGGCCCGACGCCCGACCCGTGCGGGGTGTGCGACTCCTGCGTCGCGCTGGCGCCCAACGGCCCCGGCTCGCTCGACGTCATCGAGATCGACGCCGCCTCGCACGGCCTCGTCGACGACGCCCGCGACCTGCGCGAGCGCGCGGTCTTCGCCCCGGTGTCGAGCCGCTTCAAGGTCTACATCATCGACGAGGCGCACATGATTACCAAGGACGCGTTCAACGCGCTCCTGAAGATCGTGGAGGAGCCGCCGGACTTCGTCGTCTTCGTCTTCGCCACCACCGAGCCGGACAAGGTGCTCGGCACCATCCGCTCGCGCACGCACCACTACCCCTTCCGGCTCATGCCCCGCAAGGAGCTGACGGCGCTGCTCACCCGCGTCGTCGAGGCGGAGGGCGTCGAGGTCGACAGCGGTGCGATGTCGCTCGTCGTCCGCGCCGCCGCCGGGTCCGCCCGCGACGGCCTGTCGATCCTCGACCAGGTGATCGCCTCCGCCGGCCCCGAGGGCGTCACCCGCGAGGCCGCCGCCGGCCTGCTCGGCGTCACGCCCGACACGCTGCTCGACGACGTCGTCGACGCCTTCGCCGCCCGCGACGCCGCGGCGGTCTTCGCCGCCGTCGACCAGGTCATGGAGCGCGGCAACGACCCGCAGGTGTTCGCCCGCGACGTGCTCGAGCGGCTCCGCGACCTCGTCGTGCTCGAGGCGGTGCCCGACGCCGGTGAGCGCGGGCTCGTCGACTGCCCGCCCGAGCAGGTGCAGCGCATGGCCCGGCAGGCCACGACGATGGGCCGCGCCGCGCTGTCGCGGGCCGCCGACGTCTTCGCCGACGGGCTCGTCGAGATGCGCGGCAAGACGGCGCCGCGCCTGATGCTCGAGCTCGTCTGCGCGCGCGTGCTGCTGCCGGCGGCGTCGTCGGACGCGTCGGCGCTCGTCGAGCGGCTCGAGCGGCTCGAGCGCCGGCTCGAGATCGGCGCCCCCGCCGGCGCGCCGCCGCCGGTGGTGCCGCGGCACGTGCCGGGGCCCGCGCACGAGGAGCACCCCGTCCGCGCCGCGGGGCATGGTGGCGGACCGGGGGCGCCGGGAGACGGGGCTGCTGGTGCCCCGAGCGCCGCGGGCGGCGCACCTGCCCCGTCCGTCCCGGCTGGTGGCGCCGCGGGTCCGGCCGCCTCCCCGGCCGCCCCGCCGGCTGCCTCGCCCGGCCGCGGACCCGCCGCGCCGGGAGGCGGTGCTGCTGGTGCCCCGAGCGCCTCGGGCGGCGCACCTGCCCCGTCCGTCCCGGCTGGTGGCGCCGCAGGTCCGGCCTGGCCGGCGACGGCGACCCCCGGCCGTCCGCAGCCCGTCTCGGCCCCCGAGCCGGCGGCCCAGGCCCCGGCGGCGACTGCCCCGGCGGCTCCCGCAGGCCCCGGCGGCCTGGACGCCGCCGCCGTCCGCCGCGCCTGGGACGACGTCCTGCTCGCGGTCCGCTCCCGCAGCCGCCCCACGCAGGCGCTGCTGGCCCAGGTCGCCGTCGCCGACCTGTCCGGCGGCACGCTCACCATCGCCTTCCAGCACGCGCCGCTGATGCGCCAGTTCCAGGGGCGCGCGGGCGTCGAGGTGCTGCAGGAGTCGCTGCGGGAGGTGCTGGGGGCCGACCTGCAGATCGCGTGCACCACCGGCCCCGCCACGCACGCGCCGCGCAGCACCGGCCCGGGAGCCGCAGCGCCCCCGCCGCCGGTCGACGACTTCGCCCCCGGCGACGAGCCCGAGCCGGTCGACCCCGACGCGCCGGCGGTGCACGTCCCGGTCGAGCGCGGCGACGACGCCGCCCTGCGCCTGGTGGAGCAGCACCTCGGCGGGCGGGTCGTCG
>DATMKB010000237.1:0-4245 GCA_035553635.1 Mycobacteriales bacterium | reverse complement strand
GCCCCGCCCCCCGCCCCGTCAGCCGCCCGGCGGCGCCGGCCCGGGTCGTCGAGGCGCCGGTCGAGGCCGCACCGGCGGCGGAGGCACCCGCCCCGCCGGCCGACGAGCCCGCCGCCCCGGTCGAGGAGGTCGTCGCCGCCGTCGCGCGCCACGACGAGCCGGTCCCGGCCGTGCCCGAGCGCTCGCCCGGCCTCGGCGCCCTGTGGTCGCCGGTGCCGGTGCCGCCGCCGCTCTACGCCCGTGCGCCCGTCGCGCCGCGCCTCCCGCGCACCGTCGACCTCACCCGCCCCGGCGCCTACAGCGAGGCCGCCGCCGCGGGGGAGCGCCTGCCCGGCATGGAGGACCTGCCGGCGGCGCCGCAGCGCGTCGAGGAGCCTCGTCGCGCCGTCAACGACTGGTAGCCGACTGGTAGTGTCGCGCGCGTCCTCGGGGCTGTAGCGCAGTCCGGTAGCGCACCTCGTTCGCATCGAGGGGGTCAGGGGTTCGAATCCCCTCAGCTCCACCCGAGACGTCAAGGCCCCGCCCGCCGGCGGGGCCTTCGTCGTCCCCCGGCCCGGGGGCACGGCCGGCTCAGATCCAGCTGCTGAACCACATCCGGGCCTGCCAGTCGCCCAGCGGGATCGTCACCGCGGCGAGCACCGGGTAGAGCCAGGCCAGGTTCGCGACGACGAGCGCCAGGTGCCCGCCCCCGACGGCGACCGCCAGCGTCCGCCGCCGCCGCGAGCTGCCGTCGCCCGCCACGAGGCCGACGCCGAGGGCGAGCGCCAGGCACAGGAACGGCACCACCGGCAGGGCGTAGAACAGGAACATCGTGCGGCCGTCGAGGTCGGCGGGCACCCACGGCAGCACCGCCGTGGCCACCAGCAGCACGGCCGCGCCGGCGCGCCAGTCGCGCCGGGTGGCCCAGCGCCAGGCCAGCACGAGCACCACCGGCAGGGCGGCCCACCAGAGGGCCGGCGTCCCGACGGCGAGCACCTCGCGCGAGCAGGCGGCGGCGGCGCAGCCGTACTCGCCCTGCTCGATGCCCTGCGGGTAGTAGTACGAGACCGGCCGGGCCAGGACGAGCCAGCTCAGCGGGCGCGAGGCGTACGGGTGCGAGGCGCTCAGCCCGTCGTGGAACCGGTACACCTCCTGGTGGTAGTGCCAGAGGCTGCGCAGCCCCTCGGGCACGAGCGCGGCCAGCCCGGTCGCCGGGTTCTCGGCGCCGTGCTGCCGGCTCCACCCGAGGTCGGACAGGAACCAGCCGGTCCACGAGGCCGTGTAGACGGCGACCGGCAGCACCACGAGCAGCCCGAGCATGAGCGGGACGGAGCGGACGAGCGTCGTGCGCAGGGCCGTGGCCTCGCCGGCCGCGCGACGGGCGCCGACCTCCCAGGCCAGGACGAGCAGGCCGACGGCGGCCACGAAGTACAGGCCGCTCCACTTCGTGCCGACCGCCGCGCCGAGGCACAGCCCGGTGCCCACCAGCCACGGCCGCCGCAGGCCGGGCGCACCGCCGGCGGCGAGCCGGGCGCGCACCTGGTCGCGGTCGGCGACGGCGCACGCCACCGCCGCCACGACCCACAGGACGAGGAAGACGTCGAGCATCGCGACCCGGCTCTGAACCAGGTGCAGCCCGTCCATCGCCAGCAGCAGGCCGGCGTAGGCGCCCAGCACCGTCGAGCCGGTCATCCGGCGCACGAGCCGCACCAGCACGACGACCGTCAGCGTGCCGGCCAGCGCGGCGGCGGCCCGCCAGCCGAGCTCGTCCTCGCCGAGCAGGCGCATGCCGAGGGCGATGGCCCACTTGCCGAGCGGCGGGTGCACGACGAAGCCGGGCTCGCCGGTGGGCTCGCAGAGCGCGGCGACGGAGGCGTCGTCCGGGTCGCTGCGCGTGGCCACCTCGACGCCGAAGCGCAGGAGGTTCTGCGCGTCGCAGGAGTAGTAGACCTCGTCGAAGATCCGGCCGGCCGGCAGGTCGAGGCGCAGGAAGCGCAGCAGCCCGGCGACCAGCCCGACGGCCAGCGCGACGACCCAGCCGACGACCGGGGACAGGGCCGCGGTGGGCGGCACCTCGCGCGGCGGCGGCTCCGGCGCGGCGGGGCGCTCGAGCGTCGCCGTCATGCCGGGCAGCCTAGGTGCGGCGCGGCCGGCGGGCAGGATGTCGGGATGCCCCTCGTCCTCGCCGGCGCCCCCATCGGCCGCGCCGACGACGCCGGCGCCCGGCTGGCCGCCGAGCTCGCGGGGGCCGACGTCGTCGCCGCGGAGGACACCCGCCGGCTGCGGCGGCTGTGCGCCGACCTCGGCGTCGAGCCGCGGGGCCGGGTCGTCTCCTGCTTCGAGGGCAACGAGCGCGAGCGGGTGCCCGAGCTGCTCGACGCCGTGCGCGCGGGGCAGCGCGTCCTGCTCGTCACCGACGCCGGCATGCCGACGGTGTCCGACCCCGGCTACCGGCTCGTGGCGGCGGCCGCCGCCGAGGACCTGCCGGTCACCTGCGTGCCGGGCCCGTCGGCCGTGACCACCGCGCTCGCCGTCAGCGGGCTGCCGACCGACCGCTTCGCCTTCGAGAGCTTCCTGCCGCGCAAGGCAGGGGAGCGGCGGGCCCGCCTCGGCGAGCTGCGCACCGAGACCCGCACCGCCGTGCTCTTCGAGGCGCCGCACCGGCTCGCGGCCGCCCTCGCCGACATGGCCGAGGTGCTCGGCGCGGACCGCCGCGCGGTGGTCTGCCGCGAGCTCACCAAGACGCACGAGGAGGTGCGCCGGGGCACCCTCGCCGAGCTGGCCGCCTGGGCGGCCGGCGGCGTGCTGGGGGAGGTGACGGTGGTGGTCGCGGGCGCCGACCCCGTCGCCGAGCTCGCCGACGCCGACCTCCCCGCCGCCGTCGCCCACCGCGAGGCCGCCGGGCTCACCCGCAAGGAGGCCATCGCCGCGGTGGCGCAGGAGACCGGCCGGCCCCGCCGTGAGGTCTACGACGCCGTCGTCGCCGCCAAGCCGCCGCGGCCCGCGGGCGGGAGCGGCGGCGCTTCCTAGACTCCCCGCCATGCCCCGCCACACGCTGACCGCCGTCGCCTGGCCCTACGCCAACGGCCCGCGGCACATCGGTCACGTCGCCGGCTTCGGCGTCCCGTCCGACGTCTTCAGCCGGTACCGGCGCATGCGGGGCGACCGGGTGCTCATGGTCAGCGGCACCGACGAGCACGGCACGCCGATCCAGGTGCAGGCCGACCGGGAGGGCGTCACCGCCCGCGAGCTCGCCGACCGCTACAACCGCGTCATCGCCGAGGACCTGCAGGGCCTCGGGCTCTCCTACGACCTGTTCACCCGCACGACCACGCGCAACCACTACGCCGTCGTGCAGTCGATGTTCCGCGCGCTCCACGCCAACGGCTACGTCGTCGAGCGCCCCCAGCTGTCGGCGATTTCGCCGTCCACCGGCCGGACGCTGCCCGACCGCTACATCGAGGGCACCTGCCCGATCTGCGGCTACGACGGCGCCCGCGGCGACCAGTGCGACAACTGCGGCAACCAGCTCGACCCGCAGGACCTGCGCGACCCGCGGTCGCGCATCAACGGCGAGACGCCGCAGTTCGTCGAGTCGGCGCAGTTCTTCCTCGAGCTGCCGGCCTTCGCCGAGGTGCTCGGCTCGTGGCTGCAGTCGCGCAACGGCTGGCGCTCGAACGTCCTCGCGTTCAGCGCGAACCTGCTCGAGGACCTGCGCCCGCGCGCCATCACCCGCGACCTCGACTGGGGCGTGCCCGTGCCCGCACCGGGCTGGGAGGACCGCGGCGACAAGCGGCTCTACGTGTGGTTCGACGCCGTCATCGGCTACCTCTCGGCGTCGGTGGAGTGGGCCCGCCGCAGCGGCGACGCGGACGCCTGGCGGCCGTTCTGGTCGCCCGGGGCCGACGGCCGCTACTTCATGGGCAAGGACAACGTCGTCTTCCACTCCGTCATCTGGCCCTCGATCCTCCTGGGTGCGAGCGGCCGGCCGGACGGCACGCCGGGGGAGTTCGGCGAGCTCGAGCTGCCGACGGAGGTCGTGAGCAGCGAGTTCCTCACCATGGAGGGCCGCAAGTTCTCGTCCTCGCGCAGCGTCGTCATCTACGTGCGCGACGTGCTGGAGCGGTACGGGCCGGACGCGCTGCGCTACTACCTGTCGGTGGCCGGGCCGGAGACGAGCGACACCGACTTCACCTGGGAGCAGTTCGTCACCCGCAACAACACCGAGCTGGTGGCCGGCTGGGGCAACCTCGTCAACCGGACGCT
>DATMKB010000236.1:0-4913 GCA_035553635.1 Mycobacteriales bacterium | reverse complement strand
GGCCTGCTGCTCGGCACGACGGGCCTTGAGCTCCTCGAGGCTGTCCTCACCGAGCTCGTCCGCCTCGTTGCGGCGGGGCTGGTCGTAGTCGGTGGCCATCGGGGCAGGCCTTCCCTTCCTCGGTCGTGCACGGGCGCGCGGGTGCGGCGGTCGGACAACGCGCGGGAGCGGCGCTTTGTGCCCGCTCTCCGGCGCGGGCTCCGAGAGCCGCACGAGCCGCAGAGGGTAGCGGCCGGGCACCGCTCCGGCACGCCGGACGAGCGTGCCCTCGGACACACCCCTCAACCGCTGAGGTCGTACCCGCCCGCGAGCAGCGCCGTGACCTCCTCGACCACCTGCGCCCGGGGGCACGGCGAGGTCTCGAGCCACCAGTCGCCGGCCGCCTGCACGAGCCCGACGATGCCGTGCGCCCACGCCTGCGCGCGCAGGTCCGGGACGCCGCTCTCGGCGACGATCCCCTCGGCGAGCAGCGCCGCCAGGCGCCGGGTGAAGCCGCGCACGCGGGTCTGCGCCGACGCCGCCTCGTCCGAGTGCAGCAGGAAGCGGTAGACCTGCGGCTGCTCCTCGATGCCGGCGAGGTAGGCGTCGACGGTCAGCCGGACGCGCTCCTCGCGGGTGCGGCCGGCGAGCAGGGCGGCCCGCAGGTCGGCCTCGAGCAGCGCGGTGTACCGGTCCGCCAGCGCGGCGTAGAGGCCGGTCTTGTCGCCGAAGTGCCGGTACAGCACCGGCTTGGTGATGCCCGCCTCGGCCGCGATGGTGGCCATCGACGCCGCCGGACCGTCCCGCTGGACGATCCGGTCGGCGGCGTCGAGGAGCTGCTCCCGGCGCGACCTGCGGTCGAGCAGGGCGCCGGTCATCAGGGGATCTGGTGACCGCTGATCGCGCGGCTGATGATGAGGCGCTGGATCTCGCTGGTGCCCTCGAAGATCGTGTAGATCTTCGCGTCGCGGTGCCAGCGCTCGACCGGGTACTCGCGCGTGTAGCCGTTGCCGCCGAGCACCTGGATGGCCTTCTCGGTGACCTCGACGGCGGTCTCGCCGGCGAACAGCTTGCTCATCGAGCCCTCGCCCGCGGTGAACGGGATGCCGTTCTTGCCCATCCAGGCCGCGCGCCAGGTCAGCAGCCGAGCGGCGTCGACCTTCATCTTCATGTCGGCGAGCATGAAGGCGATCGCCTGGTTCTGGATGATCGGGCGGCCGAACTGCTCGCGGGTCTTGGCGTACTCGAGGGCGTACTCGTAGGCAGCGCGGGCGATGCCGACGGCCTGCGCGCCGACGCTCGGGCGGGACGCCTCGAAGGTCGCCATGGCGGCCTGGCCGCCCTTGGTCTTCGTGGTCTGCACCTGCTCGCCGCGGGCGATCGCCGCCGCGCGCTCGCGGGCGCGGGCGAGGCGCTCGTCGAGCTTCTCCTTGCCGCCGAGCAGCTGGCTGCCGGGGATGCGGCAGTCCTCGAGGATGACCTCGGAGGTGTGCGAGGCGCGGATGCCGTGCTTCTGGAACTTCTGACCCATCCGCAGGCCCTTGTCCTTGTGCTCCGGGCCGATGACGAAGGACGCCTGGCCGCGGGCCTTGAGCTCCGGCTCGACCGAGGCGACGACGACGTGCACGTCCGCGATGCCGCCGTTCGTGATCCACGTCTTGACGCCGTTGAGCACCCACTCGTCGGTCTTCTCGTCGTAGACCGCGCGCGTGCGCAGGCCGGAGACGTCGGAGCCGGCGTTGGGCTCGGACACCGCGAGGGCGGCCAGCTTCACGTCGTCCTCGGTGCCGAAGCAGCGCGGCACCCACTCGCCGATCTGGTCCATCGTGCCGTTGGACAGGATCCCGGCGACGCCGAGCGTCGTGCCGACGAGCGACAGCCCGATGCCGGCGTCGCCCCAGAAGAGCTCCTCCATGATGATCGGCAGGCTGATGCCGCTCTCGTCGCCCCAGACGTTGGCGAAGAAGTCGAGCGAGTAGAGGCCGGCCTTCGCCGCCTCCTGGATGACCGGCCAGGGGGTCTCCTCGCGCTCGTCCCACTCGGAGGCGACCGGGCGGATGACGCCCTCGGCGAACTCGTGCACCCACTTCTGCAGGGTGGTCTGGTCCTCGTTGAGCTGCATCGTGAAGCCGGACATGCGGCAGCGGTCTCCTGTCGGGGGTGGGGGCGCTCGGGCTGGGTGTTACCGACGGTAACCCCTGCTCCGCCGCCCTGTCGAGCACCGGTACGGTCCGCGCGTGCCGTCCCCCGTGCTCGTCACCGGCTCCACCGGCTTCCTCGGCAGCGCGCTGGTGCGCGCGCTCCGGGCCGACGGGTCGCCGGTGCGCGGCGTCGACGTCCGCCCGTCGGCCACCACCGACCTCGTCGCCGACCTGCTCGACGACGGCGCGTGGCAGGACGCCGCGCAGGAGGCGCCGGTGGTGGTGCACACCGCGGCGCTCGTCGGCGAGCGCGGGCGGCGGGCCCGCTTCGAGGCGCTCAACGTCGAGGGCACGCGGCGCGTGCTGGCCGCGGCCGGCGGCCGGGTGGTGCACGTGTCGTCGATCGTCGTGCACGGCAACGCCTTCGCCGCGGGGCCGGACGGCGTCGGCGAGGACGGGCCGGTGCGCCCCACGGGCAACCCGTACACCGACACGAAGATCGCGGCCGAGCACCTGGCGCTCGCGGCGGCCGCCCGGGGCCGCGGCGTGGTGGTGGTGCGGCCGGGCGACGTCTACGGCCCCGGCAGCGTCCCGTGGACGGTGCGGCCGGTGCAGATGCTGCGCGCCGGGCGCCTGGCCGCGCCGTCGACCGGCGTGCTCTCCCCCGTCTTCGTCGACGACGTCGTCGACGGGCTCGTGCGCGCCGTGCGGTCCGGCGCCGCCGACGGCCGGCCGGTGCACCTCGCGGGGCCGCCGGTGCCCGCCGCGGAGTTCTTCCGCCACTACGCGCGGATGGCCGGTCGCGGCCTCCCCGTCGTCCCCACCGGCCTGCTGCGCGCGCTCGCGACGCCGCTCGGGCTGCTCGGCGAGCGCGCGCCCCTCTCCCGACGGACGCTCGAGTACGTGACCCACCCCGCCGGCTACTCCGTCGCGCGGGCCGCCGAGCTGCTCGGCTGGCGGCCGCAGGTCGACCTCGACGAGGGCATGCGGCGCACCGAGCAGTGGCTGCGGGAGGAGGGGCTGCTCTAGCCCCCGACGAGCTCGCGGGCCTGCTCGGGCGGCAGCCCGCTCGTGCGGCACGGCGCCCCCTGCTCGCCGCCCAGCCCGTTGCCGACGTAGCGCTGCACGAACGCCTCGACGCGCGGGTCGTCCGGTCGCTCGGCCTCGATCTGCAGCCCCCAGGCGCTGACGACGACCGGGCTCGGGAGCCCCTCGTACGGCGAGACGAGCACGTACTCCTCGTCGACGCCGACGAGCTCCTCCAGGGCCGCGACGTCGTCGGCCGGGAGGGCCGGGTCGTAGGTGACCCAGACCGCGCCGTGCTCGAGCGAGTGCACCGCCGCCTCGTCCGGCACGGGCTCGTCGTACGCGCCGCAGGCCACCCACCGCGCGAGGTGGTCGCCCCCGAGCGGCGGCACCCGCGCGTAGTCGACCGGCCCCTCGACGTGGCGGGCGGTCAGGTCGTCGACGCGGGTGACCGGCTCGAGGTCGACGGCCTCCGCCGTCGGGTCCGGGGACGGCGCCGGCTCCCCGGCCGAGCAGCCGGTCAGCGCCAGGACCAGAACGAGCAGCAGGCGCCTCACCCGGTCACCTGCTCGCCCTTGCCCACCACCACGACGCCGCTCTCGGTGACGGCGAAGCCGCGCTCGCGGTCGCGGTCGAGGTCGACGCCGACCTGCGCGCCCGGCCACACGACGACGTTCTTGTCGAGGATCGCGCGCCGTACGGTGGCTCCCCGGCCGATGTCGACGCCGTGCATCACCACGCTGTCGTCGATGCTGCTGCCGCTGTGCACGCGCACGCCCGGCGACAGCACGGAGCGGCGCACGCTGCCGCCGCTGACGATGACGCCCTGGCTCACGAGCGAGTCGACGGCGCGCCCGAGGCGGCCCTCCTCCTCGAAGACGAACTTCGCCGGCGGGTAGGCCGGCGACGTCGTGAGGATCGGCCACTGCCGGTTGTAGAGGTTGAACACGGGGTGCACCGACACGAGGTCCATGTGGGCGTCGAAGTAGCTGTCGAGCGTCCCGACGTCGCGCCAGTAGCCGCGGTCGCGGTCGGTGCTGCCGGGCACCTCGTTCTCGCTGAAGTCGTACACCTGGGCCGCGCCCTGGCGCACGAGCATCGGGATGATGTTGCCGCCCATGTCGTGCACGGAGCCCTCGTCGCCGGCGTCCATGCGCACGGCCTCGAGCAGCGCCTCGGTGGTGAAGACGTAGTTGCCCATCGACGCGTAGACGCTGTCGGGGTCGTCGGGCAGGCCGGGCGGGTCGGCGGGCTTCTCGAGGAACTCCTCGATGCGGCGGCCGTCGGCCGCGGTGCGGATGACGCCGAAGCCCTTCGCCTCCGACCGCGGGACGCGGATGCCCGCGACGGTGACGGCGGCGCCGGACTCGATGTGCTGCTCGACCATCTGCCGCGGGTCCATGCGGTAGACGTGGTCGGCGCCGAACACCACGACGTGGTCGGGCTCCTCGTCGTAGACGAGGTTCAGCGACTGGTGGATGGCGTCCGCCGATCCGCGGAACCACTGCGGCCCGAGCCGCTGCTGCGCGGGCACCGGGGTGATGTAGTTGCCCAGCAGCGTCGACATGCGCCAGGTCGTCGTGATGTGCCGGTCGAGCGAGTGCGACTTGTACTGCGTCAGCACGACGATGCGCACGGGACGGAAGGTACTGGAGGTGGCACGATCCGGCCATGCACCCCGGACGGCGCACCAGCCCACGCGTGCTCGGCATCGTCCTCGCCGGCGGCGAGGGCAAGCGGCTCGCCCCGCTGACGGCCGACCGGGCC